>CAIVEA010000315.1 GCA_903904765.1 uncultured Chloroflexota bacterium | reverse complement strand
TGACATCCAAAATTCATGGCATAGTTCCATACAGCGTCAACGCGGATTTGCACCGTTAACACATATTACCGCCATTGAAAGCGCAGAAGTGCGTGTGCTTTCGCTGAGATATGCACTTGCTTTTGGGGCAGTAATCTCTGGGTTCGCTGTTTATTTTGGTGAAAGGCTATTTAATGACCAAATTTTAACATCGTTAATCATTGTCGGTGGCCTGCTGGCGGCGTGGTATTTTTGGGTAGAAGAACAAGTCATTGTCTCGGTTGCAGGGCTGGGTTTCATTCGTATCACCACAAGAAATCAAAATGCACAAACGCTCATTGAGGAACTGCAAAAGCAGCTTGAGGCTGCACAGCAGAAACCGTCATAAGCCTAGCCTTATGTATGGGCGGGGATTGACGCGCCGCCGCCGCATGCTAGAATGTACGTCATCAACAACTGAGTTGCTTTGCCGCAGACAGCAGGTGCTTACGCTTAAATATCCTGCCGAGGTGAGAGCGCACCCACTATCCCGATTTGGATGACAAGGGCGGCTCGCTTCGTGCGGAGCCGCTTTTTTGTTGAGTCAGCCTCCGGGCTGAATCTTTGAAGGAAAGGAGGAAAAAGCGCTTGGCAATTACACGATCTCGTAAAGAAGAACTGCTTGGTGTCTACCGCGACCTGATTAGTCAGGCATCTGGTATCGTCATCACCGAGTACAAGGGCATCACGGTGGCTCAGGTCAACCAAGTCCGCGACAAACTGCGCGATGTGCAGGGTGTGTATGCGGTGACCAAGAACACCCTGTTCCTGATTGCGCTGCGTGAAGCGGGCTGGCCTGCACCGGAGAATCTGTTCACCGGTTCGACAGCCGTCATCTTCGGCGCGGCGAACTTCCCGCAGGTGGCGAAGGCCGCTGTGGGCTTCAATAAGGATTTGGAAGGTTTCTATGCCGTCAAGGGCGGCATCATGACCGGCACACTCCTGAACGCCGCACAGGTGGAAGCCGTCAGCAACCTGCCCTCGCTGGAAGAACTGCGTTCGCAGCTCGCCGGTCTCATCGCCCAGCCCGCTTCGGGTGTGGTCGGTGTTCTCAACAGCGCCGTCGCGGCAGTGCCGCAGGTGCTACAGGCTTATGTGTCCAAACACGAAGCCGCCTAATTCTGTTCGTTCAAAAATCACACACGTATTGTGCTAGGGAGATAAGACAATGGCTGATCTGAACAAACTCGTCGAGGAATTGAGCGCGCTGACCGTTCTGGAAGCCGCTGAACTGAAGAAGCTGCTGGAAGAAAAGTGGGGCGTTACCGCCGCCGCTGCTGCCCCGGTCATGGTCGCTGCCGCTGCTGCTGCTCCGGCTGCCGCCGCTGAACCGGAAGAAGAACAGACCGAATTCACCGTCATCCTCAAGGATGGTGGCCCGCGCAAGATCAACGTCATTAAGGTTGTCCGCACCCTCACCAGCCTCGGCCTGAAAGAAGCCAAGGACTTGGTTGAAGGCGCGCCCCAGACCGTTCTGGAGAGCGTGGGCAAGGATGCCGCTGCCGATGCGAAGGCCAAGCTGGAAGCCGAAGGCGCGGTCGTCGAGGTCAAGTAAGACCCCTTCCGTCCAACACTGGACACCCGCAGGGAGCCAATCGGCTCCCTGTTTTTTTGCCCCGCACTCTCACCTGTCGCGCTTTTCAGGTATGATGAACGCCGTTTGTTCGGTTATAGTCTGCCGAGGCGCGTAATAGATGCAACCTGTACATCGTGAAAAACACGCGGCTGAACGCCGTCACCCCGTCACGCTGAGCGTGATTATCCCCTGCTATAACGAATGCAACAGCATTGAAGAAGTCCTCAACCGGGTCGAAGATGTCGAGCTGGCGAACGAAAGTATCATTGTGGATGATGGGTCTACGGATGGAACCCGCGATGTGCTGAAGCGCATCGAGAGCGAAATGGCCGATCATCCCAACCTGCGTATCCTGTACCACGATCACAACATGGGCAAAGGGGCAGCGGTCATCACCGGCTTCCGGGCGGCCACCTGTCAGGTGCTGCTGATTCAGGATGCCGATTTTGAGTATGACCCGCGTGAGTATCCGGTGTTGCTCAAGCCTATCGAGGAAGGCATCGCGTCGGTGGTGTACGGTTCGCGCTTTCTGGGCGGCCCGCGCAAGGCCATGAACTTCTGGAACATGGTCGCCAACCGTTCACTCACTTTCGCCACCAATATCCTCTATAACGCCATCCTCAGCGATATGGAAACCTGCTACAAGGTGTTCCGCGCCGAAGTGGTGAAGGATATGCTCATCCGGGCGCGGCGCTTCGAGTTTGAGCCGGAAGTGACAGCCAAAGTGCTGAAGAAAGGCATCCGCATCTACGAAG
>CAIVEA010000314.1 GCA_903904765.1 uncultured Chloroflexota bacterium | reverse complement strand
CTGCTGATTACGATTGCGATGGGCATCACTTTCGTTTCGTTTGGCGTGGCGATTCTGTTCGCGTTCTTCAAACGCACCGAGAGTATCGCCCACAGCATCATCAACCAGTGGATTGAACTGATCGTCCAGACCACCATCATCGCGCTTATCCAGGCACTGGTGATTGGCTTCTTTCTGGCGGGCGCGGCAACCGGCAGCGCTGCTGCCATCATTGGCATTGGGCTGATCTGTCTGGTCTTCATCGTGATTACGATGTGGTCAGGCATCAAAGCCGTCTGGAACAGCTTCAACCGTCTGTTCAACGCGATGGGTCAGGTATCGGGCAACGTCCTGCTCTCGCCCGGTTCAGTCACCTCGGCGGCTGTCACGGGAGCAACCGCTGCTGCGACAGGTGGCGCATCCCTGATGACCAGCATGGGGTCGAATGCGCTGGCGGGCATGAATGCCCTGAACAACGGCGCGACCACTGCACAGACGGCAGGCTTGATGTTCGGCGGGTTTAGCAGTTTGAGCAACGCGGCGCGAACGCTCACCCATTTGCCCGGTGTACGAGGAACAGCGCTGGGTGATGCTGCCGAGCAGTTCACCGAAGGCGCGGCGACTCGGCAGGTGGCACGGAACATTCCGGTCATCGGGCGTGCCGCTGCCCCCTTAGTCGGTGCGGCGCTGCTGAGTGACCGTGACCCCGCCAAAGCGGAATATGACGAATATGGACGGCTCGTGTCACGTCCGATGCTGGTTCCGGCAGTCGGGGAAGCGCTGGAAGGCTGGACGCTGCCGAAAGGCGCGAAGCGCAAACGCGGCGCACGCCCGCAGAACGATGCGGACTGGTTTGAGGATGAAAACGGCGAGATGGTTTCCAGCTTTACGCCTGCCAGAGCGCGCCGCACCGGGATGTTCACGCCTGTCGCATCCCTATCAATGAATGAAGGCGGCGAGGACAAAACCGAAGCCCGCCGGAGACAGGAACGCAGTGATTACACGGCGGAGATGAACAGCGAAGAGATGGAACAGCACGTCTCCGATGCCCTGAAAGCCTCCACTGGCACGCACTCCACGCTGGGAGCGATGATTGAAAAGGATGGCAAGTCGGATATGAGCCGCTTCGATCAGGTGGCGGCGCGGCTGGAAGCGAGCGCCGAAGCGCTGGCAAATGTCGCCCGGCTGCAAATGCAGGTCATGCTGGGGCAGTTAAAGGTGTCCGGTGGCGGTGATGTTGCGGGAGTCATGGGCGATGTCATCCGGGGGATGCAGGCAGAACGCATCCAGAACGGGCAGCCTGCCGCTGGTGGCACGGACCATCTGACGGTGGCAGATCGGATGGCGCGGGCAATGGGTGTGATGCCTGTTGGCGGTGAGCAGCCGCCCATTCAGCAGGATGTATCGCGTTTTGGTCTGTTCGCAGATCAGGCACTGCGCCTGGGGATTTCCGGTACACAGGCGGAACAGGTCGTGCGCGAGGTCAAGTCGTCACCCGATGGTCGTCTGACCGACCAGACCCGAACCGCACTGGTCGAGCAGGTACGGGCTGAGGGGAATATGTCTTACGATACCGCCCGCGAAGAGGTAAACCGACTGGAACACAGCGCCGGGATGCTCCCGAATGAAATCACTGCGTTTGGCGTGATGGCAGCGCCACAGACCGCTGTTCAGCCAATTGTTCAACCGCAGATCGAAGTGGAACCCGACATCACCGTTGAACCACAGGTGGATGTGACCGTTGAAGCGCCAGCCGATGAGGGCGATGCCGCCTACACCGAAGCCATGCGGAAACAAGCGGCGCTCGG
>CAIVEA010000313.1 GCA_903904765.1 uncultured Chloroflexota bacterium | reverse complement strand
CAATCGCGGGAGGCGACGGGGCGTGTGCGCGACATCCTCAACCAGATTCAGCAGGCCACCAATACGGCGGTGATGGTGACGGAAGAAGGTAGCAAGTGGGCGGATACCGGCTTAGGGCTGGTGGAGAAGGCTGGACTGGTCATTACCGAATTGTCGCAGACGATTGAAACCGCCGCACAGACAGCGGGGCAGATCGCCGCCAGCGCCCACCAACAGGCGAACGGTATGGAACAACTCTCGGTGGCGATGGCTTCCATCAAGCAAACCACCGTGCAGACCGCCAGCAGCACACGGGAAACAGAACGCAGCGCCCATGAACTGAATGAGATGGCGCGGCAGCTTCAGCACTCGGTGACCAATATACGGACGAGATAACACTCATGCTACCGGACGAATCAGTTCAGGCGAGTCGTTGACCGGACGGTTAACCGCTTTAGAAACTTCATAGGCCGAGAATGCGTCGGCGGGGTAAGGTTGCATCAACCCTTGCAAAATCGGCAGCGGTTCTTCCCGGGGCGAGAGCCACACATCATAATCCTGCGGCGAGAGGATGACGGGCATGCGTTCGTGAAACTGGCGCATGAACTCGTTGGCACTGGTCGTCAGGATGGAGCAGGTGCGTACTTCGCTGCCGTCGGCGCTCTGCCAGATGTCCCACAGGCCGGCCATGCCGAACAACGGACGATCTTGTAGCTGGATGAACATCGGGATTTTGTTCTTGTCTTCGGCTCGCCACTCGTAGAAGCCATCGGTAGGGATGATGCAGCGGCGGCGGCGAAACGACGTGCGGAAGGACGGTTTTTCGGCGGCGGTTTCTGAACGGGCGTTAATCATCTTGGCCGCCATCGTCATATCTTTCGACCACGACGGGATAAGCCCCCATTTGAGGTAGCTCAAACTGCGCGGTGGCTCGTTGGTGATGACCGCAACGGCCTGCGTGGGCGCGATGTTGTAACGCGGCACGACTTCCGATGGGGCGCTGGTCAGGTTGAACGATTGCTGGAGCAGTTCCGGGCTGGCGGTGAGTACAAAGCGTCCACACATCGGTGAATCCCTCCGTCTATTTCTTCTTTTTGGGGCGACCCATTTCAGAAATTTGCCGCGCCAGCCCTAGCAGCGTGAGCGACAGCCCAATCCATTCGGCGGTGGTGATGTGTGCTGTTCTGCCGTTTTGATGTAGTTCTTCTTTGGCAGAACGCGAGTATAAATAGGCCGCGATCAGGCCAAAAACAAGTCCGGCAGCGCCCCCGATGGTCAGAGCGCGGGACTGTACTGGCGGCGTGACAGGAGTGATGGGTGCGGTCATTTCGGTTCATCCTTCTTGGAGGCGGAATCGGTTGGGTTTTGTTTTTCGGATAGATCGAGCAGGCGGAACCACTCGTTTAAGAACGCAAATCGTGTGCCCAGTTCCAGCGCGTGGCGGCTGAGTTTGCCCCCGTATTCGGTGGCGCGTTCGGCAATCCGGTCTGACCAGTCATGTGCGCTATAAAGCGGACGTGCCGCGAGGTTGTGCAGGTGGTTCATGCCAGCGACGGCGGCGAATAGCAGCACACACACCGCAAACAGGCAGATGACCGACGGACACAGGATGAGGACAGACACCATCCAGTCCGCGATGATCGAGATTTGAGCGCGACCCGGCAAGGTCAGCACAATCCCCGTGCCAACCACGATGAGCAGGCCAATGAGCAGCATGGGCAGCACAATCCACAGGCGGGTATCGCGCTGATGCTGCTGGCGGGAGTTGAGAGGTTGCGGCGCTGCCATGTCCGTGTCCTTGCGACTGTTACAGGGTAGATTTTACAGCAATCCGCCCCATGACGAAAGCGGTATGGTACAATTTGCGCCATGAATTCCAATACACCCATCAAACAACGTTTGTATATCACTTTCGGCAAGTTCGACTCGCTGATTTACATCAGCAACCTCGATGTGGCGAAGCTATGGGAACGGGCGCTGCGCCGTGCCAATATCCCGATTCTGTACTCCGAAGGGTTTAATCCCCGTCCCCGTATTGCGCTGGCGACGGCGCTCCCGCTGGGCATTTCGAGCGAGTGCGAAATCCTCGATGTGTGTTTGCGCGAACCGATTGCGCTGGACGGTTTGACGGAACGCATCAGCACCGCCAGCCCGCCCGGTCTGCGGGTGTACGAGATTGCCGAAGTTCCCGTCCGCAGCCCCGCGCTGACTGCCCGCGCTCGTAGTGCCGAGTATCGCATCAGTTTCGATGATCCGGTGGATGTGGATAATTTGCGGCAGGCTGTGGCTGAATTGTGGGACGCGGACGAACGCTCGTATTCTCGTGACCGCAAAGGCAAATCCAAGACGGTCAACATTCGCCCGCTGATTCACAGTCTGGAACTGACCGACGAGGGCGTACTGCTGGCACATCTGGCGATTGGCGAGACAGGCAATTTGCGCCCCGAAGAACTGCTGGCAGAACTGGGCTATGCCGAGGCGGTGGTGACGGTACACCGTGTACGCTTGCATATTGATCCCTGAATCGCGGCAATCCCATCCTCAATTTGCACATCACCCGTAACCTCTGCTTGTGCCAGTCGGTATAACGGGTAGAGTTGTCATAAACCAGCATTCAGTAGTTTAATGCTGTGCAGTGCTGTCTCTGGAGGATGCCATGAATTCCAGCCGCGTTCGTTTGTTGATGAACATCGTTACCGTAGTGACGATTATTTCGATGCTGTTCACACTGGTGGTTCCCACCGGCGTGCTGCCTGCTGTCGCTCAGGACGAGGCGACCCCCACTGCTGACCCGGTGGCGTTGCCAACCGACCCGGTTGCGACGGACATTCCTACCCCCGAAACCGCAACGGAACAACCACCCGTGGTGAATAGCGATGTGCCGACGGATGTTCCCGCTGAAGTGGTGACGGACGTTCCGACGGATGTTCCTACCGAGCAACCTACGGACGTTCCGACAGAGCAGCCTGCGATTGAAACGCCTGCCCCCACCGCGATTCCGGCGGTGACGGCCTTTAGCGACGATTTTCAGGACGGTGTGCTGGATGGCTGGTTCGTCACACCGGGCTGGCAGGTGGGCGTGGAAGGCGAGAATATCTTCCTGACCACTACGGGCGCGGGCGAGAGCGCATTTGTCGAAAACCTCAGTCTCACCGACCTTTCGCTGGCGGTTCGCGCTCAGATTGCGGATGGCGGGCAGGCGGTGGTTCGCTTCCGTGCGGCTGCGGAAGATTATGCTGTCACACTGGATTCGGCTGGTAATGTGGCGCTGCTGCGGGCTGGTGTGTTGGTCGGACAGGGTGCGGTTATGCCCCCGGTTGACCCGGCGCTCCCACCTGCGTGGCATACACTCAACGTTCAGGCCATTGGTGCGGCACTTTCGGTTTCGGTGGATGGTGTGACACAGATCGCTTTTGAGGATGCGCTGCCGCTGGCTGCGGGTGGAATCCGGTTGGAGACGGGTGCTGCGAACGCGGCGGCAGTCCGTTTCGATCAGCTTGTGATTAGCCAGCCCGACCCGAATACGGTGATTGAAACTCCGGTAGTGGCGACAGAAGTCCCTGCTGAAACCGCGACGACGACTGCTGAAGTGGTAGTGACCGATGTGGCGACGGCAGAACCGACGCTGGAGGCGACCGAAGAAAGCACCCCTGCACTGACGGCAACTTCCGAAGGGACGCTGCTGTTGAGTGCCGACTTCGAGGGTGAGTGGTCGGGCTGGACGGGCAGTGAAGGTGCGAGCGTGGTGGCGGAGACCGAAACCAATCACGCGCTGCTGATGACCCCCGGCAGCAGCTTGCTGCCCACCGCTGCGCTGATGGTGGCGGATTTCCAGTTTGAAGCTCATGTGAATATTCTGAACGACTCTGGCGAGGGTGTGCCGACGGGATTGACGGTGGCTTTCCGCAGTCAGGATGGGCGCGGCTATGTCCTCTCGGTGGAGGGCGGGCAGAGCGTATTGTACCGTAATGATGGCACAGGCTTGACGCTGCTCGGCAGTAGCGTTACCGTCCACCCGTTGCTGACGTGGCAGACGATTCTGCTGGTGGCGCGGGGCGGACAGTTGAGTTTGAGCGTGAACGGGCAGGCGGAGATTGCGGTGGAGGATGCCGATCCGCTGCCGGGTGGTCAGTTTGCACTGGTCGCCAATGCGGGTTCTTCGGTCATGCTGGATGATCTGCGCCTGACCGATTTCGGCGGCGTGTT
>CAIVEA010000312.1 GCA_903904765.1 uncultured Chloroflexota bacterium | reverse complement strand
CGGCATCATCAGCGGTGAAGGTTGGCTGATCGAAGTCGAGGACACCCGCCGTCCGGTGGGTGGTCTGATCGTCCACATTGGCGAAGTGGTAGAAGGCACGCCCCGCGAAGGCGACAACGCCCACGCCGCCGTAGACAATGAACGGCGCGGCAGCATCACCCGCAACCACACTGGAACACACCTGCTCCATGCGGCGCTCCGAGGCCGTCTGGGGACGCACGTCCAGCAGCGCGGTTCGCTGGTCGCGCCGGATCGCCTGCGCTTCGACTTCGCGCACGATCAAAAGGTGGGCGATGCCGAACTGACGGAGATCGAGCAGGCCGTCAATGAGATTATCATCAAGAATTATCCGGTCATCTCGCAAGAGAAACCGCTGGCGCAGGCGCGTGCTGAAGGTGCGATGGCGCTGTTCGGCGAGAAATACGGCGAACGGGTACGCACCGTCGTCATCGCGCAGGACGACCACCGCTACAGTTACGAGTTGTGCGGCGGCGTGCATGTGAAGGAAACCGGACAAATCGGGCCCTTCGTAATCGTCAGCGAAGGCAGCGTGAGCGCGGGCATTCGCCGTATCGAGGCGCTCACCGGACACAGCGCGGTACAGCACATTCAGTCGCAGCGCGAACAGATTGACCAGATCGCCTCCCATCTGGGGACAACACCGGATAATGCCGTCACCCGTTTGACCGGGCTACAGGACGAACTGAGCGCCGCCAAGAAACAAGTCGCGGTCTTGCAGCGCGAAATCGCCCGCAGTCGTTTCAACGCTTTGCAGCCCGAAACCATCAACGGCGTACAAACCTTGATCGCGCAGTTGGACGGCCTGACGATGGACAGCATGCGCGAAGTCTCCGACTGGTTCCGTGACAAGTACAAGAGTGGCGTGCTGCTGCTGGGCAGCGTCAACGAAGGCAAACCGCAACTGCTGGCGATGGTTTCCGATGACCTGACCAAGAAGGGGCTGCACGCGGGCAATCTCATCAAGGCGGCAGCGGCTGTCGTAGGCGGTGGTGGTGGTGGTCGTCCCAATCTGGCGCAGGCCGGTGGCAAGGATGCCAGCAAACTCCCCGAAGCCTTGAACGTGGCACGGGGCTTGATTAGCGAACAGTACAAAGCGTAAGCGGCTGCTCACAAGCGGTTTCCAAACCCGGAGTTCGGATGGCGGAACGTAGTCGCGCACAATATGTACAGCTTGAAACCGGCGATGATGTATCCTCGGTGCGTGATCGGTTGTCGTTTGTGCGCGGCCAAAAAGTGCTGCTCATCTGGCCTGAAAGCGGCACGATTCTCACCCGCAAACTCGATCTGGTGCTGATCCAGCGCGAAGCCATGCGGCGGGCGATCCGCCTCGCGCTGGTCACGCACGATCCCGAAGTGGTCAAACACGCCTCAGAACTGAACATCAGCACTTTCGAAACCATCGGCGCAAGCGAACGCGGGCGCTGGCGGCGCGGGCGCTCCAAAGTGTTCACCGGGCGCTTCCAGCGTCCGCAGGACGAGCCGATACCGGACGACCTGAAAGATGTTGCCAGCCGCATCTACAGCGAAGAAACCGCGCAAGAACGCCGCTGGAAATACATCCGCCGCGCAATTGCAGCCGTTGTATTCGTAGTAGTCGCGGCAGCCATCGGTTATGTGGTGCTTCCCGGCGCAACCGTCATCCTCGTCCCCGCGCAGACATCCGTCGAAGTGTCGTCGCAGATCACCGCCGCACCACAAAGCCTCGGCATAGACATCGAGAACCGCATCATCCCCGCCACACAGTTGAGCGTCCAAATTGAGGACAGCGGCACAGTTGAAACCAGCGGCGTACAGGGAATGGGCGAGGCAGCGGCGACAGGTTCTGTTGTGTTCATCAACCAGACCGAGCAGGCCGTCACCATTCCGGCGGGCACAAACGTCGCCACCAGCGGCGGCAGTGTCATCCAGTTTCGCACCCTCAGCGAAGCGGCGATCCCCGGCGGCATCGGCCTTCAGATCGAAGTCTCCATCGAGGCGCTCACCGACTCGGCGGGTTCTGTCGGCAACGTAGATGCGGGGACAATCAACACCGTTGTTGGCCCGCTGGCGAATCAGGTCAGCGTGCGGAATATCGCCCCGACGGGTGGCGGCAGCAACCGCACCCAGCGCACCGTCACACAGGACGACCAAGATCGCCTGCTCGCCACCGTGCGCCAGCAGTTGCAGAACCGCGCCTATGTCGAGATGCAATCGCGCATCAGCAAAACGCAATGCATCATCCTCGAAACCGTGCGGATTGTGGAGGAACGCTCCGATTGGCAGACGTTCAGCGCACAACCCGGTGAAGTGACCGACACGCTCTCGCTCGACATGCGGGCAGTCGTTGAGGCGATTGTGATTGATGAGCAGTTCGGTCAGCAAGTAGTCTACGCTCAGTTGTCCCATCAGGTGCAGCAGGGGCAATCCATCGTGCCGCAAAGTGTCGGCTACGATCTCGGTTGCGAATCGGTTGAAAGCGTGAGCATGGCGACAGGCGATGTCGTCTTTACCATGAACGGCAGCGGCACGGTAGTCGCGCAGATTGATGCCGATCAGGTGCGTTCGGCACTGGCGGGTCGTTCGCTGACCGATGCGATGGCCTACCTCGTGACCGAATTACCGCTGCAAGCCGGCACGCCACCGCAAATCACCCTCTGGCCGGAAAACTGGTCATCCATGCCCCTGCTCTCCCCGCGCATCTCGGTACAGTTGCAGGAAGTGCCGCAGTCATGAAAGGGCGCTTGCTCGGCATAGATCACGGTCTGAAGCGCATCGGGCTGGCGGTCAGCGACAGCAGTGGCCTCGTCGCCCGTGAACTTTCCGTCCTTCAACGCACCACTAACGCTGATGATTTTCGCCGCCTGCTGCATATCGCAGGCGAACAACGCGCCATCGGGCTGGTGGTTGGCGTTCCGGTCAACCCCGAGGCCCTCCCCGGCGAATACACGCAGGGCGATACTGTCCGCAAATGGATTGACCGCCTCGCCGCCGTCACCCCGCTGCCCATCATCCAGTGGGACGAACAATTGACCAGCGTAGATGCCCGCGAACTCTCGATTCACAAAGGCCGTGACCGCCGCGAACGCATTGACGATCTGGCGGCACGTCTCATCCTGCAAAGCTATCTGGATGCGCTGCGGGATGGCTTGATCGAACTACCGGAAGTGCTGCGCTAAAGGACACCTAAGCAGATGGAACGACTCATTAAAACAGCCGTCATCGGCGCTGCCCTTTTGCTCGTCGCGGCGGTCATTGCGGGTGGCGTGCTGTTCATCATTTCGGGCGGGCAACCGGTGGACTACGTGCAAAAGGCGCTCATTCGCCTGTCGCTCAATGGTCGTCAGGCCGAACTCAACCGTCCCTTCAGCACCGACACAGCGCCCGTGCGCTTCACCGTCAACATGGGCGACACCCCCCGCGTCATCGGTCAAAATCTGGTCAGCGTCAGCCTGATTACCGATGCTGATCTTTTCGTGGATTATGTGCGCCTGAACGATCTGGATACGCAACTTGAAGCGGGTGTGTTCTTCCTGAACCGCGCCCAGACCCCCGCACAGATCGCAGTGGCTCTCACCGATTCGGCCAGCAGTCAGTTCCCGTTCCGCATTCTGGAAGGCTGGCGCATCGAGGAAGTCGCCGAAGCGGTGGAACAAGCCCGCGCTTATTTCGGGTTCGGCGCGGCGGAGTTCATGAGCGCCGTCGGCGCAGGTGCGCCCTACGACTCGACATTCGCGGCACAGATGGGCATCCCCCCCGGCGCATCCCTCGAAGGATTCCTGTACCCAGACACGTACCAGATTCCGGCACAGGTCACACCGGAACTACTGCGCGACATCCTGCTGCAAACCTTCACGACGACAGTGGGCGGCCAAGTCCTCACCGATGCCGCCGCACAGGGTTTCACGCCCTTCCAGATGGTCACGCTGGCCTCCATTGTGCAGCGCGAGGCCGTGCATCCCGACGAACATCCAATGATCGCCAGCGTCTACCGCAATCGCTTGGCGCTGCCCATGCGCCTCGAAGCCGACCCTACCGTGCAATACCCGTTGGGCGCACCCGGCAACTGGTGGCCGCGCATCACCGCCGCCAACTATCAAGACGTGGTATCGCCCTACAACACCTATTTGAACGACGGACTGCCCCCCGGCCCGATTGCAAATCCATCGGTGAGCGCCATCCGCGCCGCCGTGTATCCAGCGCAGTCCGATTTCTACTACTTCCGCGCCGACTGCCGCAGCGACGGCTACCACGACTTTGCCCGCACCTTCGACGAGCATCTCGCCAATGGTTGCTAAAATCGCCGCCTTACTCACGCTGCTCTTACTGCTGGCAGGCTGTGGAACGCCTGCCACCATGTACCGAATCGCCTTGTTAGGGCCGTTCGAGGGGCGTTACCGCGAAGTGGGCTACGATGCCTACTACGCAGCGCGTCTAGCCCTGCATGACGACAGCGGTACTGAAACCGAATTGCTGGCACTGGATGATGGTGGCAGCCCGCAATCCGCCCGTGACCGCGCTGCGGCGCTGGCACTTGACCCCCGCGTGCGCGTCGTCCTGCTCACGGGTTATGCCGCTGCTGCTGCCGAAACACAGGCGGCGTTAGAGTCGCTACCAGCGATCATCATCGGTCAATGGGGTTCACAACCGGCGGGCGAAAGCCGTTACATGCTGGCTTCTGCCGATTTGCCTCCCGAATCCCGCGAGATTACCGGGGTGGCGCGTCTGAACGGAAACATTGTAGGCGGGGATGTATTCGGCCTGAAACAGTTCGTGCGCTTGGGCGGCGACACGGCGCACACCACCCTCATCACCAACGCCGTTCTGCCCTCCGCCAGCCTGCGGAATGCCTTGCTCGGCAGCAGTTTGTATGTGCCAGAACCCGGCCTGCTCTCGGCTTTGAGCTACGACGCAACCCGCATCGCCGCCGCCGCCGCCCGCACCGCGAACCCGTCTGCCGCCCTGCGCGACACACACTACGACGGCTTGAATGGAACGATCAGATTTGAGGCGGGATACTGGGCAGGCGCACCGCTGCACACCTATCGCTACGATGCGACCTGCCTGCAAACCACCGAACAGCTTTGCCTGATCGAAGCCGCGCCACCGGCCTGAAACACCTACTTTTTGCCGTATAGCGTATCGTAGAACAGCGGCAGGCGCGGTGTCGGTTGGTCGCTGAACGCGAACGCCCGATCCAACCGCGCACGGCAGGCCGCCAGTTTCGTTTCGTCATTGGCGTAAATCGTAGCGAGGACAGCTCCGGCTTCCACGCGATCGCCCACCTTCACCGGAACATTCAACCCCACCGCCAGATCAACATTATCCGACTTCTTCTCACGGCCAGCGCCCAACTCGGACGAAGCCATCCCGATTTCTTCGGCGGCCACCTGTGTCAAATAGCCTGCACGCGCCGACGTATAGGTTTCCACAATTCGCGCTTGCGGCAGCAGCGAGGGGTCGTCCACCATCCGCACATCACCGCCCTGCGCTGCCACCAGTTGCCGGAACTTCGCCAGCGCCGCGCCGCTATCCAGCTTTTCGGTCAACTCGCGGCGGGCATCCTCCAGTTCCACCCATTTCTGCCCGCGCCCCGCCAGTTGCAGCATATAGGCCGACACCTGCAAACAGTGCTCGCGGAAATCCGCCGGGCCGCCGCCCTTCATGCAATCCAACGCCTCCACCATTTCCAGCGCGTTGCCTACCGCGTCGCCTAGCGGCTGATTCATGTCCGAAAGCACCGCGATCATGTCGCGTCCGGCATCCACGCCAATATCCACCATGATCTGCGCCAGCGTCCGCGCATCATCCAGCGTGGTCATGAACGCACCACGCCCCAGTTTGACATCCAGCACAATCCCGTTCGCACCGGCGGCGATCTTCTTGCTCATGATGCTGCTGGCGATCAGCGGCATACAGGGAACGGTAGCCGTCACATCTCGCAGTGCGTACAGCTTGCCGTCGGCTGGCGCAAGCTCGCCCGACTGACCGGACAGCACCAGCCCATTTTCACGCGCCAACCGCCGGAACTCCGCGTCCGTCAGATGCACGTTATAGCCTGCAATCGCCTCCAGCTTATCCAGCGTCCCGCCCGAAAAGCCCAGCCCACGCCCACTCATCTTCGCTACCGGAACGCCGCAGGCCGCCACCAGTGGCAGCACCACCAGCGTCGTCTTGTCACCCACGCCGCCTGACGAATGCTTATCCACCGAATAACCGACTTCCGCCGACAGGTCGAGTACATCGCCAGATTGCGCCATCGCCACCGTCAGGTTCACCGTCTCCTCGCGGGACATCCCACGCAGGAAAATCGCCATCAACAGAGCCGATGCTTGATAATCAGGTAAGTCTCCGCGGGTATATGCGTCTATAAACCAGACAATCTCATCACGGTTGAGCGCATGACCATCACGTTTACGGGCAATTACATCTACAGCACGCATAATCGGTATTTCTCCTGAGTAAAGGCAGTTCTCATGATTTTGATTTTTCTGGCACTACTTGCCTTCGGTTTCGCCCATAGCTGGTTGGCTGGCGCGGGCATCAAGCAGACCATTCGCCAGCGAATCGGTGATCGCGCCTACGAAGGCTTCTACCGCATGGGCTACAACCTATTTGCTATTTTAACACTTGCTCCGGTATTCGCTCTCGTGGTCATACAACCGGGTGGGATCGTCTGGCATGTGGAAGGTGTGCCTGCGCTCATCCTGCTGGTGATTCAAGTACTCGGCGCAATCGGGATGACTATCTCTGTTCTCCAAATTGACGGGATGCGCTTCATCGGCCTATCGCAGATGCGTGCCTATTTCAGCGCCGCGCCCCTGCCGCTGCCCGAAGAACCGCTACAACTGAAGGGTGTTTACGCGCTGGTACGTCATCCGTTGTACCTGTTCTCGCTGCTCATGATCTGGCCGTTCCCTACGATGACCGAAGCGTTGTTCGCCTTCAACCTCGCCTCCACCCTGTATTTCGTCGTCGGGTCGCTCTTAGAGGAACGGCGCTTGGTAACAGCCTACGGCGATACCTACCGCCGCTACCAGCAGCAGGTGGCATGGCTGATTCCAATCCCTCGCATTCGTCTGTGATTTTCATTACAATCTTTGTCCAGTAAGGCCGCTAGGCGACCTCTGAATCCCTATATACACAATCGGTTAGGAATCGAGCGAACAACATGGATCCAAATGTCAAACAGCGTAACAGGATGATTATTGGCGCGCTGGTGGTGATCGTCGCCATCGCCGCTGTCGTGGTCATCCTGCTTTCGGG
>CAIVEA010000311.1 GCA_903904765.1 uncultured Chloroflexota bacterium | reverse complement strand
GAGGGTGTTCATCACGCGCATCACTACGCGGTCGCGGATCAGGCGCGTTTTCTCGACGATAGGGTGGTGCGGGTTGAGCGTGATCGCTCCGTTGGCGCTCATGGCTTTCAGGATGCCCAGCGACATGGCCTGCGACACAAGGTCTTCGCCACGCGGGCGCGAGATGACCGCGCCCACCTCCTGCAACTGATCTACCAGTTGCACCACGCTCAGTACCTCTTGTTTAACCGCCACCACCAGCCGGTCAAACTGCAAAATCACGCTCGACCACTGTGACGGGGTGAACGCGGTCACATCGGTGCTATCCGTCACCGCTGCTGCGCTCAGGGATTGATGCGTCTGAAGGTTGGTGAAGTCCTCGATATATTCGACGGTCAGGCCGGGGTTGTTTTCCAACTGGCGGCTGGTACTGCCGCGCACACCCCACACGATCACCTGCTTGTTGCGGGCACGCAGGGTATTCAAGACCTGATTGAAATCGCGGTCACCACTTGCCATCACCACCACATCCGCCGAATCACCGTGACTGGCATCGGTAATCACATCGCGGGCGATACGCATGTCGGCGCTGTTCTTACCGGGGAGGTTGAACACCGGGTCAATGTTCGCCATCGCAAGGCGGCTGGGCGCATCGTCGGCAATCTCGCGCCCTATCGAGTCTACCAGCGGCGGCAGGCTACCGCGCTGTCCCCAAGGGGCATAGGCGGCCATCTTGACCACCTGCCCGTGCGCTTTGGCCTGAATCACGAAGCGGTCAATCAGATGGTCGAGGTTGACCACGAAGCCTTGTTCGTTCAGGCTGATGGCGATGTTCTCGAAGTCAATGTAGACGGCGACGTTTTTGGTCTGGATGCCGAGCAGCGACTCCAGCGGCTGGAAGATCACTTCTTCCTCAAACTCGGTACCGAGGAGGATGTTCTCTGCGCCCCACATGCGGATGCGGGCGCTGCGGGTGGTCTTCACGCGGCGCACCAGCGGAATCATGTCGGCGCTGGTGGTCGCCAGAATCAGTTCGTTGACGGGTTCCGGGTCGTAGGAGAAGTAGTGGATGATGAGCGCATCGGCGAGGCTGTCGCGGCGCGGCATGTCGAACACATCATAGCCAGCGGTGGTGAACACGCGCTGATAGGTGATAGCACGGCTGCCGTGACTTTCCCAATCAGACACCGCGACCGACTTCAAACTGTCGGCACTCATCAAACCAGCAGCCAGTGCCGCGCCCCCACGCAGGCCGACAGCCAGTTCTTGCAAATCAATTGAAATGCCCCGATTCGCAAAGCGTTGGAGCAAATCATCTACATCAACAATCAAGTAAGCAGCCATTATTCTCCCTAAAAAGAGGATACCACCCTGCTAACCCGGACAGGGAGGTGCAGCAAAATATTTATTTCGGATGCAACCCGGTATCCCCAAAACGACGTGAACACTCGTAACAAAATATATTCGTGATGTTTTTCACACTCAGTCTAGCAAATGCTGGTAAATGGCACAATTGGCAATCTACCCAAATTCAAACGCCCCCATTATATGCGACTTGGATCGATTCCATGATGAGCATTTGAGCAATCTTGACGGGTGTTCTCCCAAACTAATAATATAAGTTGAATATGAAAAACAGTCAAGCAGCCCCCAGTGACAGCCCGAACCGAATTGGTCATAGTCAATGGTGTTATAAAAGGTCTTGAAAAAGCATAAAGGGTCTTAAAGGATGTTCGAGTTGTAATATCATTCTACATACAGTGCATTTCTTGATTGAATCTCTTAGCTAACCTTCCGTCACAGGGTCGCAAAAAAACAGGGGGTGAAATGCCCCCTGTTGAATAGCGCGTGTCGGTGCGTCTGGTTTAGTAGGCTTTGGAGAACAGCGCCACCCGTTCGGCAGGCGCTCCCGTGTAAGCGCAGCGCCCGCTGCCGCCGGGTTGATCGAAGGGGAAGCAGCGAATGGTTGCGCCGGTTTCTTCCTTGATGGTGCCTTCGTCACTGCTGCTGCCCGCCCACCAGCAACGTGCCCAACCACCTTTTTCGATGATCGCTTTCATCTCATCGTAGTTGTTCACATCATGAATGTTGTTATCGCGGAACTCGGTGGCCTGCTGGAGCATGTTGGCCTGAATCGCGGTCAACAGGTCGGTCACGCGGGCGGCGATGCCCTCCTGCGACACGAACTGCTTGCCCTCTTTGCCGGGGATGTCGCGCCGCGCCAGCGCCACCGTGCCATTCTGCACATCCTTGGGGCCGATCTCCAGCCGCGCCGGAACACCGCGCATCTCCCAGTCGTTGAACTTGAAACCGGGCGACTGGCCTTCGCGCCGATCCACATGCACGCGGATATTGGCGGCCACCAGTTCGGCGCTCATGCGCTGCACGGCGGCCATGACCGCGCTCTTTTCATCGTCGTTCTTGTAGATGGGGACAATCACCACCTGATAAGGAGCGAGCTTGGGCGGCAGGCGCAACCCCTTGTCGTCGCCGTGCGTCATCACCACTGCGCCGATCATGCGCGTGCTGAGTCCCCACGAGGTCGTCCAAGGGTGCAGCAGTTGATTAGCTTCGTCCAGATAGGTGATGCCGAAGGCTTTGGCGAAGTTTTGCCCCAGATTGTGGCTGGTGCCGGATTGCAGAGCTTTGGTGTCGCGCATCATGGCTTCGATGGTGTAGGTGTGCATTGCGCCCGCGAACTTCTCGCGATCACTCTTGCGCCCGCGTACCACCGGAATGGCCGCGTCCGTGATGGCGAAATCAGCATACACGTTCAACATCTGCATGGTTTCGGCTTCGGCTTCCTCGAAGGTGGCATGGGCGGTATGCCCTTCCTGCCACAGGAATTCCGTTGTCCGCAGGAACGGGCGCGTCCGCAGTTCCCAGCGCACCACGTTCGCCCACTGGTTAATGAGGATGGGCAGATCGCGGTAGGACTGAATCCAGTTCTTGAAGGATTCCATGATGATCGTCTCGGATGTGGGGCGGACGATCAGCGGTTCTTCCAGCTCTTTGCCACCGGCAATCGTCACCACCGCCAGTTCCGGGCTGAAGCCTTCCACATGCTCGGCCTCGCGCTTCAGGAAGCTTTCCGGGATGAACAGCGGGAAATAGGCGTTTTGGTGACCAGTGGCCTTAAAGCGCCGGTCGAGGCCGCCCTTGATGCCTTCCCACAGTTCGTAGCCATACGGCTTGATAATCAGGCAGCCGCGCACCGGGGATTGGTCACACAAATCGGCCTTATAGACGATCTCGTTATACCACTTGGAAAAATCAACACTTTGCGGCGTAACAGCCTGTGAAGCCATAGTCGTTTCCTTTGAGGCGAATGAGCCGAACGTGAGCCGAATGCAACGGAAATGTGGGCGCATTATAACGGAAGGCCATGCGCTTGTGGGGGGTGAGTTTGGCGCGGGCAAACTGCCCTAATGCAGACCAATCGCGTTTGTGGATAATTGACAAAGCCATTCGTACACCCTACAATCGGCGGCATCTTAAGGGAGGAAGGCACAACCCCCGTGCGCGGTGGTTGCTGCTGCTGAAGATCGTGCCGTTTGTTCTAAAATCCGCACCAAACTGAACTCGGTAGCTGGGGAAAGCCCGGTCTGCCGGGTTTTTTGCGCCTCTGTCCTGAAAAGATCATCGGTAACAAAGTTCCTTGGGGGAATGCAATTATTATGCAGTTGGAAGGCAGTCAGACTCTCACAATGACCGACGATATGGATTTCGCATCGCTTCTGGAAGCCTCGTTCGCTTCCGGTCAATTGGAGCGCGGCGAAGTCGTCACCGGACGTATCCTGTGCGTGGACAATCAGGGCTTGATTGTGGACGTGGGGATGATGGGGCGCGATGGCATTGTCTCGCGCAAGGACATCGAACGTCTGGGCAAGATGACCGACGAGTACCATGTGGGCGACGAGATCGAAGTGATCGTCGTGCGTATGGAAGATGACGAGGGCAATCTGGTTCTCTCGGTCTCGCAGGCCGAACAGAGCGAGGATTGGAAGCGCGCCGAAGCCATGATGACCAGTGAAGAAGTGTGGGAAGGCGTGGTCTACGATGCCAATAAGGGCGGCCTGATCGTGCCGTTCGGCAACCTGCGCGGTTTCGTCCCCGCCAGCCACATCAGCGATCTGCCGCGTGGCATCAGCGAAGATGACCGCAAGGCCTTCATGATGACGCTGATGGGCAAGAAAATTACCCTCAAAGTGATCGAAGTCAACCGCAAGCGCCGTCGTCTGGTGTTCAGCCAGCGCGACGCGCAGCGTGGTCGCCGCGAGGCCAACAAGGAAGCTCTGCTGGGCGAACTGAAGGAAGGCGATGTGCGTACCGGTAAGGTCAGCGGCCTGCGCGACTTCGGCGCGTTCGTTGATCTGGGCGGGGCGGACGGCCTGATCCACATTTCGGAACTGGCGTGGCATCGCGTGAAGCATCCGAAAGAAGTGTTGAACATCGGGGACGAAGTGCAGGTGTATATCCTGCGGCTGGATACCGAGGGCAAACGCATCGGCCTCAGCCTGAAGCGCCTCCAGCCGAATCCTTGGTCGCAGGCCGAAGACCTGTACCATGTCGGGCAATTGGTGGAAGGCACCGTCTCCCGCGTGGCGCAGTTTGGCGCGTTCGTCAGCCTCGATCCGGGCATCGAAGCCTTGCTGCATGGTAGCCAGTTGGCCGACCCGATTCCCGCCGACCCGTCGCTGATCGTCCACGAAGGCCAGCGCCTGTTGCTGCGCGTCATCAGCATCGAGCCGGAACGTCAGCGTCTGGGCTTGAGCCTGAAGGACGTGGCCGCCGAAGAAAAAGCCAAGTGGCAGGAACGTCTGGCGCAGGCTGTACCTCAAACAGAGGGTAGCACCGAGACTGCCGATCCGGTACAATAAACCCGCTTAACAAAGCAGCTGCGCTCAAAGCGCAAAGTGCAGCTGCTTTTATGTCGTTCCAAGCAGTCCTTTAGAAAGGAGGAAGCCGGAATAATATGGCATCTGTCACTTTGAAGCCAAATGAATCGCAAGAATCGCTGCTGCGCCGTTTCCGTAAGCGCGTCACCAACAGCGGCGTTCTGAGTACTGTGCGCCGCAAGCGTTGGCACATTTCCAAGAGCGAACTGCGCCGTATCGAGAAGAAAAAGGCTATTCGCCGCGCCCGTCGCCGTCAACGCAAGACGGGGAAATAAGCCGCTAACAGCAGACCAAAGCAGGTGAACCGCTGCCCGTCTCTGCGGCAGCGGCTTACGCTTTGGGAGTCAATCTGGAGGAGTATGTCGAAAAAAGACGATAAACTGGAAGTGGAGGGTCTGGTCGTCGAGGCCCTGCCCAATACACAATTTCTGGTCGAGATGGATAACGGTCACCGCATTCTGGCCTATCTCTCTGGTAAAATGCGGAAATACTATATCCGTATCCTCCTTGGGGATCGGGTGAAAGTTGAGATGAGCGTCTATGACCCGAAACGAGGCCGGATCATCTACCGTCATAAAGACAATGCACGCGGTGGGGACGGCGGCGACGACATGGAATTGTAGCCGACATTTCAGTAATCCCCATTGGTGAAAAAGCTCGTGGCGCTGCGGGCTTTTTTGTTGCCCACCCTCCGGCACAAAAAGTGTTTGAGACTCTCCTTTCGGACTCGAAACTGAAATCCCCTGTCCTAGAGGAAACATCGCCCATGATCTCCGTATCTCCCCGCCTGCTCTGGCCTGCCATCGCTGCGCTGCCTGATCCTGTGGTACACACGGTTGCCTTCGCTAGAACGCCCCCTTACACAATGACGAAGGGCTGCACCTCACCCGCGCTGTAGAAGTCTGGAACGGTCACTCTGCTAGGTGTCCCTAATCCGCGTGGTGGAACAGGGGATGAGGATTCAATTTCCATAATTTGTGATTTTTATTCTCTTAATATCGTTATGGAAAATCTGCGTTAAAATGGGATAACTTTGTAACATATCTTTTAGCATGTCGAACGATTGGCTTTACCTGTAACTGGAAGGCTTATTCACCATGAATCGCGTACAAGCTCACGCCGCCACTCTGCATGGCACTTCGGGTCCGACGATCGTGCTGGCGCATGGCATCGGCGGCAACCAAACGCACTGGCAGCCGCTGGTTGACCATTTTTCTTCGTCTGCCCGCCTGATGACCTTTTCCATAGCGGGTTCGTCGGGCGCTGACCCTGCGCTGTTTTCCGCCACCCGCCACAGTTCGTTGTTCGGCTTTGCGGATGATCTCGCCATACTGTGCGCCGAAATGGATATACAGGGCGCGGTGTTCGTCGGGCATTCATTGTCGGCGGTGGCGGGGGCGCTGGCTTCCATCAGCAACCCCGGTCTGTTCTCGCGGATGGTGCTGGTGAACGGTTCGGCTCGATATATTGATGACCCGGCTACGGACTATGTAGGCGGGTTCAGCACCGAACAGGTTCAAGAGATGCTGCGCGATTTGACCGCCAATTACACTACATGGGCGGCTGGTTTCGGCGTGGCGGTCATGGCGAACCCGGATCGCCCGCATCTGGCGCAGGAGTTTGGGCAATCGTTGATCTCGTGCGGGCCGGATGTGGCGGCCACCTCCTTGCGGGCAGCATTCCATGGCGATTATCGCAAATATATGTCGAAAGTGTCTGTGCCGACGCTGGTGGTGCAAAGCGCGGGCGATCCCGCTGTGTCGCCGCTGGCTTCGCGCTGGCTGAGCGACCATATCCCCGGTGGGCAGCATGCCACTCTGTGCTCCACCGGACATTTCCCGCATGTGGTTGCACCGGAAGAACTCATTCAGGTGATCGAGACTTTTGGACTGAGGTGATCGTTAATGATTCCTTCGTTGAAAGTTGAACTCAATCTACTCAAAAACGAAGTGCTTGCGGATTTGGTGGTGGTTCTGGATAGTGCCGTCGGCATGAACGAGGCTTATGCTGCCCTCGCCTTGCCTGAAGTGGGGCTGGAGCCGGAATTGACGTGGCTGCTGCCAAGCGACATGCCCCCCGCGCTGACGCTGGTGCGTGACCCGCGCCAGATCGCCTATCTTGTGCCGACGGAAGTGCGGGTGAAGATGCCGGATGTGGTGCGGGCGGCGCTGTGGGCGGAACTGTCCGATGGGCTGACGCTGCTGCTGATCTGGTCGCAGCAGATGCCACCGGACACGCTGGCGCACATTCTTGACGAACGACTGAGGGGCGATTTGCCGCTGCTGGCGGCGGATTGGGCGGAGCGCCGTCAGGATCGCCTGACAATTCAGCGGCTTTCCGGCACGGTGCAGGCCATCACCGAGGCGCTGGTCACGGTGGATGATCTGCACGGGATTGCCGACCTCAACCCCGCCGCTGCCGCGCTGCTTGCCTTGCCCGGACAGACTCGCCTTCCCAGCCATCAACTGGCGCAGGCAATGGCGCGTTTGCAGAGCCGGATGCTCAACCCGGAAAATGCCCACCACGTCGCCGCCGCCTTGCAGGCTGACCCGGATGGGGGCGGCGGTTCAGCATGTGTTGTGGCAATTCGCCGAAGCACCCCAATTCTTGAGTGTTTCCACTTTCCCGTTGCCGAATGGTCGTCTGTGGGTATTCAACGATGTTTCGGAGCGCGAGATAGCCGTACAGGCCGAAGCGCAAGCCAATCAACGATTCCGCTTCTTGACCGAGAATACGCGGGATATGATTATGCTACTGTCGGCGGACGGGCAGCGCACCTATGTTTCGCCCGCCGCTTATGCCATCACGGGCTACACCGTAGAAGAAATGATGACCGAGCCTCGCCTCGTCATCACCCACCCGGACGATCTCCGCATCGGTGGGGAAGCTTACAGGCAGGCACTGGCTTCCGGCACGAACCATTTTGAGGTGGAGCAGCGCATCATCCGCAAAGACGGTAGCGTATTGTGGACGGATTTTTCCGCCACACTGGTGCGTGATCCGCAAACCGGTGTCCTGCTGCAAACCATCGGCATCGTGCAGGACATCGGCGAACGCAAGCGCATACAGGACGCGCTGAAGGCCAGTGAGGAGCAGTATCGCTTGCTGGCAACGAATGTGAAAGAGGTCATCGTCCGCATCGCGCCGGATGGATCGTGTACCTATGTGTCACCCGCTGTGCATGCGGTGTTGGGTTATTCTCCAGAGGATCTGATCGGGGAGCAGTTGTTCGATATCCTCGACCCCGATGTGCGTGCTTCCGCGCAGGCCACCTACCGCCGTTTGGCGGATTCAAGTACCGAATTTTATAGCGCCGAACAGCACGTCCGTCATGCCGACGGGCATTATCTGTGGGTGGAAACCCTGAATACGCTGGTACACGACCCGCAGACCGGGGCGCTGGTGGAAATCCTCACCCTCGTTCATGACATTACCGAGCGCAAACAGGCCGAGGATGCCCTGCGCGAGAGCGAACTGCGGCTGGCGCAGGCGCAGCGCATCGCCCATTTGGGCGATTGGGACTTCGATATTCGCAGCGGCGTAGTCACATGGTCGGATGAAACTTACCGTTTGTATGGCTACCTCCCGCAGGAAATGCTCGTGTCTTTCGCGTTATTCCTCAGCGCCGCCCATCCTGATGACCGGGCACGTTTGGATGAAACCGTCACCGCCGCGCTCTATGACAACATGAATTTTGCGTTGGATCATCGCATTCGGTTGCCGGATGGCCGCGAACGCTTCGTGCATAATCAGGCCGAAGTCATCCGTGATGAGAATGGCAGACCGCTGCGTATGGTGGGTGTGGTATACGACATCTCCGAGCGCAAGCGGTTGGAGGCGGAACTGGCCGCCCGCTATGAGGTGCTTGATCTGTTCTTCAACGTCACGGACGACCTGCTCAATATCGCTGATATGGAAGGGCGATTGCTGAAGGTCAACCGGGCGTGGGAAAGGCTGCTCGGGCTTCCGGTCAAAGAGATCGAGAACAGTTTGTTCATGCAATATGTGCATCCTGAGGATGTGCAGGCCACGCTGGGAGCGATGGAACAACTCAATCAGGGTAAATTGGTGATCGAGTTCGTCAATCGTTACCGTAGTGCGGATGGTAGCTACCGTTTTATCGAATGGCGTTCTATCCCCCACAATGGGCGGATGTATGGTTCTGTCCGCGATATTACCGAGCGCCGCCAGATGGAGGCGACGTTGCGCGAGAGCGAGGAAAAGTATCGCCTGATCGCCGAGAACACCAGCGATGGTATTCTCATTATCGAAGGCAATACACGCCGCGTGAGCTATGCTTCTTCGGTCTATGACCGTCAGCACGGGCGCGAGATTGGCGAGTCGCTGGGGATGGAGACGGCAACGCGCTGGTCATACATCCATCCCGATGACCGCGAGTTGATCATCCGCCAGATTACACAGGCTATCGCACGTGGGCAAACGCATCTGGCGCTCACCTACCGCACACAGCACAAAGATGGGCATTACTTCTG
>CAIVEA010000310.1 GCA_903904765.1 uncultured Chloroflexota bacterium | reverse complement strand
GATGATGCCGATGCCGATGACCGTGATGCCCAGATGGATCATGTAGCCACCGTAGCGGCGCGGGTTACGCCGCAGCAGCGCCCACAGCGCCACCAGCGGGTTTTCGCTTTGCATCTGCACACGCACCACCACAGCGCGGAAGGTTTCGTAGATCGCCACCCAACCCGCCAGCAGCACGATACCGTAGCCTACCAGCGCACCGCCAGTATGTACGCCCATCATCACAAACGGGATGAGCGAGGCAATCGTCAGTACCACCGGTACGAGGATGGCACGTCCCAACCGCTGCATCGAGGTTACGCCCCACGCCGACAGCGGCGCGATACCCATCAGGATATACAGCGCGGCGAACAGCGGCGGGGTCACGCGCATGAAGTAATCTTTACCCAGCGTGATGTTGGTTTTCATCACCAGTTCGGAGAGGATCGGCGCACCGAAGCTGCCCCAAAACACGGCGATAAACAGCGCCACGAAGATGAAGTTGTTCAGCACGAACAGCGTTTCGCGGCTGAACAAACTGGTGAAGCGGTGGTCATCCTGCAATTCACCCCGGTTGCGCCGCCACAAAATCAACCCTACCGAGATGAAGGTCATCGTAAACCAGAACAGGAACATCGGGGTGCCGATGCCGCTGCGGGCAAACGCATGAACGCTTTCCACGAGGCCGCTGCGGGTAGCGAATGTGCCGAAGATCACCGCGCTGAACGAGCCGATGACGAGGAACATGTTCCAGACCTTCAGCATCCCGCGCTTCTCTTGGATCATCACGCTATGCAGGAAGGCCGTCCCCATTAACCACGGTAAGAAGGCAGCGTTCTCCACCGGGTCCCAACCCCAGTAACCGCCCCAACCGAGTACGTCATACGCCCAGCGCCCGCCGAGGATCAGGCCGAGGCTGAGGAACAGCCACGCCACCAGCGTCCAGCGGCGCGAGGCTTTAATCCAGTTGGTCGAAAGATCGCCGGAGGCCAGCGCACCCATCGCAAAGGCGAACGGGATGACGAATCCCACGAAGCCGAGGTACAACATGGGCGGATGAATCGCCATGCCGAAGTGCCGCAATAGTGGGTTCAAGCCGTTGGCGCTGTTCGCCAGTTCAGCCGCGCCGGGGGCAATCGAGTCGGCAGGGATGAACGGGGTGTCCACCACCTGACTATCTACCGGATTGTTCGGCAAAATCCACCAACGGCTGAACGGGTTCTCAATGAACAGCGTCAGGCCGATGAAGAAGGCCACTACCGCCATCATGTAAGCAATGGCATACGGCATTAGCCGACGGTGGCTGCGCCAGTTGATGATGGTTGCACCAGCGGTAAAGGCGCTCATCAAGAACGACCAGAACAGCAGCGACCCCGACTGTGACCCCCACAAAGCAGTAATGCGGAAGAACAGCGGCATGTCCGGGCTGCTGACCGACCAAACATATTTCACCTGATAATCCTGCGTGAGCAGCGACCCCATCAAGCCAATCATGCTGATGAGCAACAGCACAAACGTCAGGATGGCGGCATTTCGTCCGCTGATAACAGTAGCCTCTTTGCGCGAAATGCGCTCACCGTAAACCGATGCGCCAATGCTGTAGATCGCAGTGAAGAACGCAATGAGCGTGGCGACTAAACCAACTTCTGCAAGCATGATAACCCCTTACGTCTCGTTCTTAATGGCCTGATCCGGCACGCTTTCTTGATAGCGGCTGGGGCACTTGAGCAGAATTTCGGTGGCATAGAACACACCATCTTCGCCCAGCGCACCCGTGAGGATGGCCTGTGCTTCGTTCTGGAGGAGGTCAGGCTTGACCTGATTTTCGAGGTGTACCTTCATACGAGCCGCATTCGGATCAATCACAGCCTCATGCAGTGTCAGTGCAAGGTTAGTGGTTTCCTGCGGGATGTTGGCAATTGTGAAGTCAATGATGAGGTTTTTGCTATCGTACTGGATC
>CAIVEA010000309.1 GCA_903904765.1 uncultured Chloroflexota bacterium | reverse complement strand
CTTCGTCGCAGCGTGTGATTCCACCGAAGATGTTGAACAGGACCGACTTTACGTTGGGGTCTGCCAGAATGATTCGCAGCGCCGCTGCGACTTTGCTGGCCTGTGCGCCGCCACCGATGTCGAGGAAATTGGCAGGCCCGACGGAATCGCCACCATAAAGCTTGGTCATGTCCATTGTGGTCATGGCGAGGCCAGCACCGTTGACCATGCAACCGATCTGCCCGTTCAGCTTGACGTAACTGATACCGGCGGCGCGGGCTTCGGTTTCTTCGTGCGGTTCGGCATCGGTATCGCGCATTTCGGCGAGATCGGGGTGACGATAGAGCGCGTTATCGTCAATAATCATTTTGCCGTCGAGCGCCAATAGCTGATTTTCTTTGGTGATGACCAGCGGATTGACTTCCGCCAGAACCGCATCACTCGCCAAGTAGCATTTGTACAGGCTGGCGGCAATTTTGCCGAAAGCTTTCCAATGCTCGTGGGGCAGGTTGATGCCGCTGGCGAGGTTGCGGGCTTGATAGTCCAGAAGGCCGAGGAACGGGTTGATCTGTTCACGGATAATGGCATCCGGGTTTTCGCGAGCGACCTGTTCGATTTCCACGCCACCTTCGGACGAGGCCATAATCACGGCACGGCCTGTGGTGCGGTCATTGACGATGCCTAGGTAAATTTCTTTGGCAATATTGGAAGCAGGGTCAACGAGAACCTTGCGGACGGTAAAGCCCTTGATTTTCATTCCGAGGATGTTGTTGGCGACCTGTTCGGCCTGTTCGGGCGTTTGTGCGACCTTGATACCGCCTGCTTTGCCACGACCACCCACAAGTACTTGCGACTTGACGACGACTGCGCCACCCAGTTCACGAGCGATCTCGTAAACTTCTTGGGGGGTGGTCGCCGTTTTCCCTTTCGGGGTTGGAATGCCGAATTCGGCGAAACGGGTTTTTGACTGATATTCGTGAAGATTCACGGAAGATCCTCCGGCTCTGCTGTTTTTAGAACACGACGGCTAGTATACGCCAGAAAAAGCACGTTTGCATGGGAGAATTCAGGCTCATGATAAGGTATGTTAGTTGCACAATCTGTGAAATATTGAGCTGGCAAAAGTATTAATTCTTTATCCAGATAAACTTCGGGTACACTATTGGGATTGTAGGGTCTGTTGCTGATGGCCTATGTATGGGCAATCCGGGTTTAAGTTCGTTATACTCACTACGGTGAATTATTTGTTTCAGTGTTATGTTGCGACATTCATGAAGGTGATACATGACCGATTCGGGACTCATTCTGGTTGTAGACGATAACGAAATGAATCGGGATGTGATGCAGCGCCGTCTAGAGCGTCAGGGGTATGATGTTGTTACGGCTGAAAATGGGGCGCGGGCGCTGGAATTGATGACCCAGCACACGTTTGATTTACTGTTGCTGGATATAATGATGCCGGATGTGAACGGGTATGAGGTGTTGCAGCGAATCAAGGCTGATCCGGTTTGGATGCATATTCCTGTGATTGTCATTTCTGCGGTAGATCATCTTGAGAGCGTTGTGAAGTGCGTTGAAATGGGCGCGGATGATTATCTGTTCAAACCGTTCAATCCGATTTTGCTCAAGGCGCGTATTGGTTCATGTCTCGATAAGAAGCGGTTGCGCGATCAGGAGCAACAATTGCTGGCACAGAGTCGTGCGTTGCTGGATGCGGCGGTTCGTTTGCCGCCTTTTGCAATGGAAAGACTAGCCACTTCGTCCGATAGGGTGGATGCATTGGCGAATGTAATGGTGCTGACGGTGGCGGTGGAAGGGCTGGCGGAACTGCCCACAGAGAGTCTGTCGTCTGCTGTCAGTAATGTGTTCAGTGCGTTTGATGCGATTGCACGTCAATACGGGCTGTACCGATTGCGAGCTTCTGGCAACGCAATGGTGTTTGTGGGTGGGCATCCGTTCCAAGCAGAAAGTGATTCAGTTCAAATTGGCGTGGTTGCGCTGGAAATGGCGCAGGTTGCTGCGGAGCGAGCCTTACGTATGAGAGCCGGTCTGGATGTGGGACGTGCCGTAGGAGGTGTGGTACACATCGGCGAGATTGCGTACTATGAGGTGTGGGGCGATCCGGTTGTTAATGCAGGAAATCTACAACAGACGGCTCAGGATGGCAGTATTGTGCTGAGTCAGGCGGCCTGCCCATTGTTGGCGGATCGCTATCCGGTTTCGGCGCACGATAGTTATCCGGGTGTTTATGTGATGCCATTGTCGCCATAGATTGCCGATCCCATTGGTGTGGTCAAATAAAAGTTGAACAGGTTTTGACTTGCTCTCCGATTACCTCCTTATCCACCCTCCTTATTTGCATAAATTTATTGACAAATGTATGTCCGTATTACGCTAAACTTGTTTAGATAGCGCCACATGCTTACAATTTGATACAAGTAGACTTTTTAAGCGGGTACGTAGACCTTATGGCAGCCGCCTCTGAAACATTTATCGGGATGCGCTATGTTCTAGGCCAGTCTCTAGGAAAAGGAGGCATGGGTTCTGTTTATCGCGCACAAGATCGCTTAATGGGCGGGATGGTTGCGCTCAAACGTATTCGGGACGATGACACAAATCCATCTAGAGGGGATACCGAGGCGGAAAGTCAGCGGTTGGCTCTGGCACAGGAGTTTCGCGTACTTTCTTCATTGCGTCATCCGAATATCATCAGTGTTATTGACTACGGTTTTGATGAGGATAAGAAACCTTTCTATACGATGGAATTGTTGGAGGGAGCGCAGAATATCCTTGACGCTGGTCGGGGACGCGGACTTTCGGAACAACTCGCTTTGATCGCGCAAGTGCTTCAGGCATTGCGCTATTTGCATCGGCGCGGGGTCATCCATCGTGATTTGAAGCCCCATAATGTGTTGGTTGTGAAAGATCAGGTTAAGGTACTGGATTTTGGCCTATCGGTTATTAGCGAGGAAAGTCCGGTATCGGTGGGCAGCACAACGGCGGGAACGCTGGCTTATATGGCTCCTGAAGTGCTGACCGGACAATCTGCTGATGAGTCGGCTGATCTATATGCTGTGGGGATGATGGTTTTTGAATTGCTGGCAGGTCATCATCCGTTTAATACGAGCGACCTTACGGTGCTCATCAATCAGATACTCTATGGTTCGCCCGATGTTTCTTCGTTAGATGTTGAATCGGATCTTAAGTTTGTGCTGGAACGGTTGTTGGCACGCGATCGTGTTTCGCGTTTTCGGGACGCGGGCGAGGTTCTGCGTGAATTGGGTACGCTTGCAAAGAGTACAGAATTTCAGGAGTCGGCTGCCACTCGTGAGAGTTTTTTGCAGGCGGCACGCCTTGTGGAACGGGAGAAGGAAGTCGCTCAGTTATCCGCCGCTTTGACCGATGCGATGGCCTCTCGTGGTGGTTTATGGCTGGTCAGTGGTGAAAGCGGTGTGGGCAAAAGCCGACTGCTGGATGAAGTGCGTGCATTGGCGTTGGTACGAGGTGCGCTGGTGCTACGCGGACAGGGCATTGCAGAAGGTGGTAGCCCATATTTCCTCTGGCGATCTGTCCTGCGCTGGTTGGTGATGCAAACTGGTTTGTCGGATGAAGTTCTCTCCTCGCTCAAAATGCTTGTTCCTGATTTGCACGATCTTCTGGGACGGACTATCCCGGATGCGCCGGAATTGGCTCCCCGCTTTGCCCATCAACGACTTCTGGACGCTTTTCAGGCGATCTTTGAACATTTGAAACAGCCCACAGTGATTTTGCTGGAGGATATTCACTGGGCAGCGGAAAGCCTAGATGTACTGGTTCGTCTGTCCACGCATATTCGCAAATTGCCGTTGCTGATTGTGGGGAGTTTCCGGGATGATGAACGCCCTGAATTGGCAGGACGTATTCCGGGTGCTCATGTGTTGCGATTGCGGCGATTGAGCGAAAACGGAATTGCCCAGTTAAGCGAGGCGATGCTGGGTGAAAATGGCAAGCAACCGCATGTGGTGGAACTGCTCCAGCGTGAAACAGAAGGGAATGTTTTCTTTCTGGTCGAAGTGGTTCGGTTGTTGGCAGAGGAAGCTGGACAGCTTGATCGAATCGGGATGGTGACGCTACCCGCATCAGTGTTTGCGGGTGGCATAAAGCGAGTGATTGAGCGCCGTCTGGGACGTGTTCCGTCGGCAGCTATGCCTTTGCTTCAGTATGCAGCCGTGATGGGACGCTGGTTAGATGTGAGCGTGTTGAGCCGCTTAGCGCCGGATGCGAATATCCACCAGTGGTTAACGGGATGTTCAGATGCGGCTGTGTTGGAAGTGTTTGATGATCGGTGGCGTTTCGCTCATGATAAGCTCCGCGAGGGCGTTCTGGAGATGATTCCACCGGAACATCGCCCCGTGCTGCATGCGCGAATCGCTGCTGAACTGGAATCGTTTCGCGCTCATGATCCTGAAATCTGGCCGATGCTGGCTTTCCATTTCGGCTTAGGAGGGGATAATGCGAAAGAAGCGCGTTATGGGGCGTTGGCGGGTACGCAGGCGCTCAAACATGGCGCATATCACAACGCGCTCACGTATTTCCAGCAGGCGTTACGACTAGCAATTTCAACTGGACAGATTCGCGACCAGATCGGGTTCAAGAGTCAGATCGCGTCGGCACATTTAGGATTGGGCGAGTATCGGCCTGCGCGTCGGCTGTATCAGGAAAATCTGATCGCGGCTTACGAAATGGGCGACAGTATCGTGGTGGCGGAATCGCTGTTGAGCCTCGGCAATGTATCGTTAGTGCAGGGTGAACCGATTGAAGCGCGTCAATATTTAGGGGAATCGCTGCGGTTATTTCAAACGGCGAATGATGTTGGCGGACAGGTTCGGGTTTACAATCGTCTCGGTGATGCGGCCTACGAATTGGGTGATGAGGAGGCATCGCTGGATTATTTCCAACGCAGCCTAGAACTCTCACGCAAGAATGAAAAGGGATGGGCAATGGCCGGCTCTATCCGTGATACAAGCGAACTGAAAGCGGCGCTGCAACCGCCTTCTCGTGAAGTGCTAAAAGAGATGATTACTGCGGCGCGTAATGCCAGCGAGGTACGCCTCGTTATTCAGACGTTGTGGGCGGCAATTCGCTGGCTGTTTGTGGAGCGTCAACAGACAACCACGCTGGAGATCCTTTCGCTGCTCATTCATCATCCCGAAGTGGGAGAGTCTCTATTGAATACGCTGGAAGAATTATCGTTTGAGATTGAGGCCGGTTTGAGCAGCGACCTACACGCGATTCACTGGGAAAAAGGCAAGGTGTTAACGCTTTCGCAGGCAGTTGAAATTGT
>CAIVEA010000308.1 GCA_903904765.1 uncultured Chloroflexota bacterium | reverse complement strand
GATCCAGTAATGATCGGCCAGCAGCGCCAACTGCGGAATGCCGCCGAAGCGCATCTCCAGCCCGATCAAAGTGCGGAGCAGGCGGGGACGTTTTCCCACCGCGCCATACACCGCTGAGGGCGGCAGGAATACACCCAATCCGCGTATCATCCGGCGCTGGAAATGCGGCGCAAATTGTTCGGTCAGATGGTGAATGGTGGGGTAGGTGATGGGCAGGTTTTCGTCCGACCCTGCGACGCGAAAGGTGGATTTTCCGCGCAGGCGGCGGGCGGCGGTGCGAACGTCCCCGTGCAGCCCGTACCACAGTGGCTCCCACAGGCACAGCGGACTCATGATGCCGAAGGCTGCCAGCGCCCCCGGCCGCAACCGCGCCGCCAGCCATGTCGCCAGCATGCGCCATTCGCTCAGGCAGTTCAGCGGGCCGAAGTTGGAATATGCGCCGTCGAATGTCCCCGTCAGCGCGGGTTCTGTGGTCGGGTCGGGCAGGTGCGCCAGATCGAGCGCCGCCACGCGCACCCGTTCGTCGTCCGCGCATTTCGCCCGCGCCGCTGCCAGCATCCCCGCACTGGAGTCGGTGGCCGTCACCTGTACGCCGCGCCCCGCCAGCCACAGTGCATCTTCACCCGTGCCGCAGCCTAGCTCCAGCGCCCGACTGCCGGACGGAAAGGCTTGCGCCAGACGCGCCTGCGTGATTCCGCGCAGATAGCGGGCGATGGGCGTACCCGTGAAATCGGCATCATAGGTGGGAGCAAGCACATCAAAGGCTGGCGCTTGGCTCATGGATGAGCGTCCCCCGGTTCTCGCGTTCGCCCTGCGTCAGCCGCATCCCCCAGCGCCCGATCTGCGCGTTCGCCAGCAGCTTCAGCCGCCGCTGAAGCGAAACGCCGCCCTTCACACGGGCGCGGTGGAGCGCCACTTCGCTCACCATCCAGCGCGTGGCGAAGCTGTAGAAGCGCGGGGAGTAGCGCCCTGCGACGGTCAGATCGCGGTCACTGCGATCCATCCAGTTTTTATCGCTCAGGATGCGGCTCTCTACCGTGCGATAGTAGCCCGTCCCTTTGATCGGATAGGCGACGGTGGTCAGGAAGATGTCCGGGTTGCAGATTTTGAGGTGCTTCACCGTATCCTCAAGGTCGGTCACGGTTTCGCCCTCGTAGCCCAGCATGATGAACATGCCGGTTTCGATGCCGTACCGTTGGAGCAGGTGCGTTTTTTGCTGCACATCCGCCACTTGCACTTTCCTGTCCATCGCGTCCAGAATGCGTTGCGACCCGCTTTCAGAGCCGTTCCACAGGCGGTAGCAGCCCATCTCCGCCAGCGTCCGCACGATGTCCTCGTTCAGGCGATCCGCGCGGGAAATGCACTCGAAGGGGATGCGAACGCTGCGCTGTTTGAGCGCCTCTGCATACTGGAAGAACCAGCGCGTGTGAACCGTGAATACATCGTCCGCGTACCAGATCAGATCAGGGTTGTAGCGTTCTTTAATCCACAACACTTCGTCTGCTGCGTCCTCCGGCGTGCGCCGCCGATGGGTATTGCCATACACCGAATGGCTGCACCAGCGGCAGGTATACGGGCAGCCCCGCGCCTGAATGACCGACACCGAACTGCGCCCGTGATGTGTTTTCCACACCTGCATATATTGCGGGATGTCAATCGCTTCCCGGTCAGGCCAAGGATTCGCGCTCAGATCGGGGATAAAGGCGCGGGGCAGCGTTTCGATCAGTTGCCCGTCCCCGTTCAGGAAAGCAATCCCTTCGATGGCCTCCAGCCCATTCAGTCCGTGTTTGGCGAGGTGCGGCAGTAGCGCCTCCAGCGTCAATTCGCCTTCGCCCTTTACGATGATGTCCGCGCCGTTGTGCAGGTATTCGGCGGCGTAGTAGGGCGGTTCTGGTCCGCCGAGGATGACGATTGCGCCCCCTGCTTTGGCGGCGGCGGCCATTTTCAGCACGTTCTTCTTGGTCATCATGTTGGTGTACAGACCGACCACCGCCGGACG
>CAIVEA010000307.1 GCA_903904765.1 uncultured Chloroflexota bacterium | reverse complement strand
CCAACCCCAGCGTGACTGCGCCTTGCCCGGCCACCCTGACCTTCACCGGCACGATCACGGCGACGCAGGCCGGCACGATCACCTATCGCTGGGACTTCAGCGACGGCGCGAGTGGCACGGTGCAAACGCTGTCCTTTGCCGGTGCTGGCACACAGACCGTCACGGAAACATGGATGCTCGGCTCGTCCACCACCGTCTGGGCGCAACTGCATATCCTGACCCCGGTGAACATTGTCTCGAATCAGGCGGCGGTCACGCTGACCTGCGGAATCCCGCCCGCACCGCTGCCGCAGGTGACGAGCGTCACGGTATCGGTCACGCCGGCCAACAGTGTGGTCTGCCCGATGGACACCTTCACTTTCGACGGTGCGATCACCACCAACGGCCCGACCACCGTCACCTACCATTGGCAACGTAGTGATGGCGTGACGGGGCCAGATCAAACACTGGTGTTTGCTGCGGCAGAAACACAGCATGTGTTGAATAGCTGGTTCCTCGGCGCGGGTGGCACGTTCGGTTATACGCTGGTGGTCACTTCGCCCAACGGCATGAGTGGCACTGGCACGTTCACCCGCAGTTCGTGTCCATAACGTCCTCATCATCGTCTTAGTACAAGGGGCAGCCACGAGGCTGTCCCTTTTTATTTCGTGCGGATGACCGGATGAGGGTCAAATCATTTTTCTGCGATCTTTGTACAAACTGACTAGCAGAGTTACAGTTTTAACGTTACGCTTACCCATATTGTTGATAATGTGTCATATTCACTATTTACCGAGGATGGATGGTCTGTGGCAGGCGTACAAGCCACTTCCAGCGCGGCTTTCGCCACCAGCGGCCCGCGCCCTGTTAATCTCCGCACCGATCTGGCGGCACTGGCCGATTTGATCGAGATTGCGTTCGCCAGCAGCATGGACAACAGCGGGCGTGCTGCCGTGCGCGAAATGCGGACGATGAGCCGGATGCCCAGTCAGTTGCTCATCAACGGGCTGAGCAACCTGTCGCAAGGTATGGGACAGGGCTGGGTGTGGATTCAGGATGGTCGTCTGGTGGGGAATGTTTCGATTTACCCGTCCGAAGGGGTGGGTGACGAACGCCACACATGGGTGATCGTCAACGTGGCGGTTCACCCGGATTATCAGCGGCAGGGAATAGCCCAGCAACTCATGCAGGCCAGCATGGATATGATCGCTGAACGCGGTGGCCGCGCTGCCGTCTTGCAGGTGGATGCCGATAACCCCACCGCCCGCCGTCTGTATCAGCGGTTGGGATTCCACGAGGAGCGCGGTTGGACGAGTTGGCGGCGTGGTGGCAGCTACGATTTGCCTCCGCCGCTGGAGCGCAGCGTCGTTCGCATCGCCCGCCGCCGCGCTTCCGAGTGGCAGGCGGAGTACGCGCTGGCGGAGCAGATTCGCCCGAATGAGCGTGGCGGAATCGGCTGGTTGCGCCCGCTGCATCGGTCAGCCTTTCACCGCACGCTCTGGCAGCAAATCGGGGACTGGGTGAGCTTTCGCAGCGTCGAACGGTTGGTCATCCGTTCCGAAGACGAAAGCCAGATTCTGGCGACGCTGTGGGTCGAAAATGGCTTTGGCAGCATCAGCACGCAATTCACGCTGATGGTGCATCCCGACTATGAAGGCGTGTATGATGAAGTGCTGCTGAACAGCGGTGTGCGGCGTTTCGGCGGCAGCCCCATCATACTCGATCATCCTGAAGACTGTACGCTCACCAGCAGCATTTTGCGGCGCTAT
>CAIVEA010000306.1 GCA_903904765.1 uncultured Chloroflexota bacterium | reverse complement strand
TGATGGGTGGCTCGGTGACAATCCGCATCGGCGGCTTCACCGAACCCGAAATCAACACCCGCCGCAATAAGGCACGGCGCGCTGCACTCACGCTGCGGACGGCTGTACAGGAGGGCGTTGTCCCCGGCGGCGGGATTGCCCTGTTGAAATGCCGTGAGGTGCTGGAAAAAGCGCGCAAAAAGACGACGGACTTCGATGAACGCGCCGCCTATGGTTGCTTGATCGAGGCGCTTGCGGCTCCGGCCAGCGCCATCTACCGCAACGCCGGCTTCGACCCCGGCGCGGTCTTGGCGCAGTTGAACCCGCGCCAGAAACGCTCCGGCTTTGATGTGGTCAGCAAGCAGGTGGTGGATATGGGGGAGGCCGGCATCGTGGACAGCCTGCTCGTCCTCAAGCACACTGTCAACAATGCGGTTCGCACGGCTGCGCTGGCACTCACTATCGACTCCTTTGTACATCTGTCCGCGCCGGAACTGGTTGGCAAACCCACATGAGCGCAATCACCGAACAACCCGCCGCCGTCCAGCAAGATGCTGTGTACGCGCTGGCTTCCTCGAACTCGTATCTGTACGCCGCACGTTTATCGGGGCTGTATCGCTCGGCGGACGGCGGCGCAACGTGGCACAACACCTTCGCCGCGCTGGAGCAACCACTGGCGGCGACGGCTGTTATCACTGCTGGCGATTGGCTGTTCGCTGGTGTGAATGGCGCGGTATTGCGCTCCGCCGACAGCGGCGACACATGGCAGACCTGCGGGCTGTCTTCACCGCTGCCGCATGTGGTGACGCTGGTCGCCTCGCCGGATTTCGCGCAGGATGGCACGGTTTTCGCTGGAACGGCGGAGGACGGCGTGTTCTTCTCCACCAACAGCGGCGAAACATGGCAGACATGGAATTTCGGCCTGCTCGATCTGCACGTCTTTGCGCTGGCGGTTTCGCCGGATTTCAGCCGCGACCAAACCCTGTGGATTGGCACGGAAAGCGGCGTGTTCCGCAGCCACAATGCGGGGCGCGGCTGGCGCGAACAAGCCTTTCCGATGGAATCCGCTCCCGTGCTGAGTCTGGCGGTTTCTCCCACTTTCCGTAAAGACCACCGCCTGTATGCTGGAACAGAGAAAGCTGGCCTGTTCACCTCTGCCGATGGCGGCGAAAGCTGGCAACCCGTCTCCGGCCTGCCGGCACAGGGCGCGATCAACAGCCTACACGCTGCCGATGCCGTGTGGTTGCTACTCGAAGACTCGATCCTGTCATCCACCGATGGCGGCAAATCATGGGCGCAGCGTCATAGCCTGCCTGCGGACAAGCTGGCGATGGCGCTGCTCCCGCCGGATAGCACAACAGGCGCACTCACTGTCGGTTTTGCCGATGGGACGTTGCTCAACCTGCGTTAGCACCGCTGCTCCCGCCACCATCTGAATCACACAGGGGGACGCTCATGCGCGGGATGATGAGAGTATCTTGGTTGTGTTTGGCGGTCATCTTGCTGACCTCTGCACAGGTGACGCTGGCACAGCCCAAAGCCGATCAGTCGTGGAAGTACGACCTCAAGTTTCGTCCACAATATCATTTTTCAGCAGCGGACGGCTGGCTGGGTGATC
>CAIVEA010000305.1 GCA_903904765.1 uncultured Chloroflexota bacterium | reverse complement strand
GAAGACCCGTACAACAACTTCATGCCGTCTACGGGCAAGATCACCTCGCTGAACATTCCCACCGGCCCCGGTGTGCGCGTGGACAGCGGCGTGTATGCCGGTTTCGAGATCACGCCTTTCTACGATAGCATGATCGCCAAGCTGATCTGCTGGGGCGAAGATCGCGGCGAGGCCATCCTGCGGATGCGCCGTGCGCTGGAAGAATATACCATCATGGGCGTGAAGCATAACATCCCCTTCCATCAGAACCTGATGAACAGCTTCAGCTTCATTGCGGGCGCGTTCGATACCAAATTCGTTGAAGAACGCTTCAGTATGACCAATTACGAGCAATCGCCTAGCGAAGAAGAACTGGAAACCGCTGCCATCGCTGCCACGCTCTTTGCACACCGTCAGCGGCAGTTGGCGAGTCAGGTGGTCACACGCGGCGAACGCGATACGAGCAACTGGAAGTGGGTTGGTCGCTGGGAACGGATGCACCGATGAAATACGTAACGACTATCAACGGAAAATCGTTTGAGATCGAGATTCAGGCGGACGGTTCGCTGACTGTGAACGGGCAGAGCCGTGCGGTGGATTTCCGTGAGCTTGCGCCGTCCATGTACTCGATTCTGGCGGAGAACACCTCCCACGAATTGACGATTGAGCAGCGCGACGACGAGATCGAAGTGCTGGTCAGCGGGCATTTGTACACCAGTCAGGTGCTGGATGAACGCGCATTACTGATGGCACAGCGCACGGGCGGGAATATCGGAGACTCGAAAGAGGCTTCTGTGAAATCGCCCATGCCCGGTTTGATCGTGCTGGTGACGGTGGAAGCCGGTCAGCAAGTGACCAAAGGGCAGACCGTCGTCATTCTGGAAAGCATGAAGATGCAGAACGAGTTGAAAGCGCCGCGTGATGGCGTGGTGCAGGCCATTCATGTGCAGCCCGGTCAGAGCGTGGAACAGAACAAGATTTTGCTCACGATTAGCTAGGGCGTTTCAATCCGCCCTCACCCTGTATTTCTCTCCCTTATGGCGAGGGACTGTAAAACCGCGTTCCCGTCGTTTCCCCCTTCGCCATGAGGGAGAAGGGGTGAGGGGATGAGGGTCAAAGCAGGGTGAGGTTGACCAGAAGGACACGCGACGAGTTTTGAAGGCTTTCATCGTTTCCAAAGGAATAAGGCGGGCGCTGGCTGTCGTATGGGTGCTGGCGCTCGCTTTTTACATGCTGGCAGGCACGGCTCTCGCGCCGTTTCATGGCGACGAGTCCACGTTGGTGTTCATGAGCCGTGATTACGCCTATCAGTTCATCCAGCGCGATTTCAGCCAGCTTGCCTACAGTGCTACTCCTACCAGCCCCACCGAACAGGAATTGCGCCTGCTGAATGGCACAGTCCCGAAACTGCTCATCGGCCTGTCGTGGCACATTGGCGGCTATTCGATCAGCGATTTGAACGAACAATGGGACTGGGGCGTGAGCTGGGATTACAACCAGCAGAACGGACACGCGCCGTCAGAGGCGATTCTGTTGCTGGCGCGGTTGCCTTCGGTGCTGCTGCTGGCGGCGGGCGTGCCGCTGATGTTCGCGATGGGCTGGGCGGGCGGCGGCGGGTGGGCGGCTTATGCGGCCTGCCTGTATTACGCGCTGTCGCCGGGGCTGTTACTGAACGGGCGGCGCGGCATGATGGAAGGCAGTCTGGTCTTTTTCAGCCTGCTGCTGGTGCTGGCGGGCGTGTGGCTGCTCCAGCGGCCTTCGCTGGCGCGGGCGTTCCTGTTAGGGCTGGCGGCAGGGTTCGCGCTGGCGAGCAAGCATAGCGCCCTGTTCACCATCGGGGCGATTTTCGGCGCGGCGTTGCTGCGGCTGGTGATCCAGTCCTTGCGCGCCCGTGACGATTTCAGCGAAGTGGATTACACGATTTTGCCGTATCTGGCAATTGCTGCGGCATTGACAGCGGGCGTGTTCTACCTGCTCAATCCGGCGTGGTGGGGCGCACCGCTGGAGCGTTTCCAGACGGTGGCTGAATTGCGGCAGAATTTGCTCCAGATTCAGACGGATGTGTTCGGCAGTTACCCCGATTTCGGCGCGAAGCTGGCGGGCTTCTGGCGGCAGATGTTCATCGCACAGCCGCAGTATTTCGAGGTGGCGGGCTGGGATGCGTACATCAGCGACCAGATTGCCCGTTATGAAGCGTCGGGCTGGAGTGGGGTGAGCGTGGGTGGTAGCACCATCGGGGCGCTCGTCCTGTGTGGTATGATCGCGCTGGGCGGCTGGGGGCTGTGGCGCGGCGTGGGCAGCGCACAGCAACGAGGCGGCGCTCGTTGGGCGCTGGGCGTGTGGGCGCTGGCGTTGCTGGGCGCGGTGGCGCTCCTTACCCCGCTGGAATGGCAGCGTTACTACCTGCCCGCCTATCCGGTGGTGGGGGTGCTGGCCGGCGTGGGCGTGGCGTGGGCTGTCAGCCGCATCAGCGCCGCGTGGCGCAGCCGCCGATCTGCGTGAACCTGCTGGAATCGAGAGAAAGCCGATGCCGTACTGGATAACTTCAATGCTGGAGGTGACTCCGGCTCTGGTGTGGATGTTTGTGGGTGTGGGGCTGCCTTGGGCGCTGGTGGTGCTGCCGCGTGCGGAATGGCGCGAACGGGCTGCTGTGGCCTGCCTATCGCTGGCGTTCGGCCCCGCATGGGTGACGGCGTGGATGTTCCTGTTGGGGCTGCCGCAGGGGGCGAACTTGCTGCGGCTCGACCTGATTCTGGCGGGGACAGCGATCATCGCGGCGGTGGGCTGGCTGTGGGTGCTGCGGAAGTGGCGGACGCAAAAGCCGGCGGCTGTCGTTTGTCAACCGCTGCGGTGGGATGAAAAGCTGTTGATCGGCTTGATCGGTGTGGCGCTGGTCATCCGCTGGTTGGGCGTGGCTTACTGGCCCTCGACGGCCTATGACGCGCTGTGGGTGTACGCCTATCAGGGCAAACTGTACGCACTCCTCGGTCACATCCCCAACAGCATCGGTTACTATCCCCCGTTTTTGGCGTTGCAACACACTTTTTTGCACCTGTGGGCGGGCGGCATAGACGATCATGCGGCGCGGGCGGTGCTGCCGTTCCTGCATGTGGGCAGCATTCTGGCAGCCTATCTGCTCGGTTCGCGCCTGTTCACGCGGCGGGTGGGCATCTTCGCGGCGGCGGTCTGGGCGCTGTACCCGCACATGGGCGAATGGTCGCGCTTTGGCGATCTCGAAGTGCCGGTGGCGTTCTTTTTCACGGCGGCGGCGGCTTTCTTCTTGAGTGCATGGATGAATCCTGCTGCGCGGCGTTCGGCTATTCTCGGCGGGGTGCTGCTCGGCATCGGCATGTGGACGAAACCGACGATGGGCGCGTTCATTCAGGGCGTGGTGCTGCTGGCGCTGCTGGAGGGCGGACGGCGCGTGTGGCTATGGTGGCGAGGTGTTGCGGGCGCGTGGTCGGGCTGGCGGGCAAGGGCGGAAGTGCTGTTCTGGACGGCGATGACCTGCCTGCCGCTGGGCAGCGCGTGGTACATTCGTAACGTACTCAACGGTCATGCCGCGATTGATCTGCCCCCCGGCTACTGGCAGAACCTCGCGGCACGTAGCGGCGTGGAACTGGGTTGGCCGTTGCTGGCACTGATGATGCTTTCGGCGTGGGTGCTGTGGCGCGGCGGGGCGCGGGTGCGCGTGTTGCTGGTCGGGCTGGCGCTGGTGTGGCTGGGCGTGCTGCCCTCGATTGTCGGCACGGGGCAGGTGGATATTGGCGCGAACCGCATGGGGGCGCTGGAATGGCTGCTGGTGGCGGCGGGCGCAGTGCTGGTCGGGCGGACTCTGTGGCGCTGGGCGACCCCGCGCTGGACGGAGGCAGGCCGCGAAACGGTGCGGCGGCTGGGGTGGGGACTGGCGCTGGCGCTGCCCTATTTCGTGACGTGGTTCTATTCGTATAGCTACCATTTTCGCCTGTCGTTCGCCATTGTGCCGCTGCTGCTGCTGCCGACGGCGGTGATTGCCGCGCACTGGACGGAGGCGCTGCGGTTGCCGGAGGTGGGTGGTCTGCGGCGCGGGGTGTACGGGCTGGCGCTGGTGCTGCTTTCGTTGTGGGGGATTGTAATTCCACTGTACGACATCAACGCGGGGTGGGATTGGTTGTGGACGGACAAACTGCCGGACGACCACGCCCGTTACACATCGGGCAATGCGGCGCTGATGGCGGTGGTGGACGGGCTGAACGTGTACAAGCAGGAACATCCCGACCAACCGCTGCGGGTAGTCGCGCCGGAAGTGAAGCGCCTGCCGTTCTTCTTCCCGCTGGATGATATTCGCATCAACTGGATGCCGGAACGACTGGACGATCTGAAAGACTACCCCTATTTTATTTACGGCACGCCGGAAAGCGGGCCGGACTTCGGCGGGCTGCCACACGGGACGAATCAGGTGTTGGGGGCGCTGTCGTTAGCCACGAATGACGCGGAGGATACGAACGCGATCCTGCGCCGCGCATGGGGTTATGACGACGGCATCATGAAGTACAGCGTGTTCGAGTTGCATCTGGATCGCCGCTTTGTGCAGCCTCAAATTCTGGGTAAGGTCGAGGGCGATTTGCGTTTCGGAAGTTTCGCCCGCCTGCTGGGATACGATATTGGCGATCTGTATTTCTGGCCGGGGCGCAGGTTGATTTTACATCTCTACTGGGAAGTGCTGGAACCTGCCCCGGCGGATTACATCATCTACATTCACTTCCGCGACGCAGACGGCAAGGTGTGGCAGGCGTGGGATGGTCCCGTCAGCCGCACCCGCGATGGCAACTATTATTCGACGCTGGTGTGGCAACAGGGGGAGATCATCACCGATGAACGG
>CAIVEA010000304.1 GCA_903904765.1 uncultured Chloroflexota bacterium | reverse complement strand
GGCAGCGTGCCGCTGTCTGGCCCGATCGTCCCCTCGTTCTACAATCCTTACGATATGTCGGACATTGCCCCTTGGGCGTATGACCCCGAAAAAGCGACTGCGCTGCTGGCGGAAGCGGGCTGGACGGACACCAACGGCAACGGCACGGTGGACAAGGACGGCGTGGAATTTGAGGTTGATCTGGTCTACAGCAAGCTGGTTGACCTGTGGAGCAACGCCGCTCTGATTATGCAGGATCAGCTCAGCCAGATCGGCATCAAGATCAACATCGTTGAGCAGGAATGGAGCGCCTACCTTGGCAACGTCCTGCTGCCCGGCAAGTATGACATCACCATCGTCGGCTTCGGCGGCGGTAACGAAGTGGATGGCATCGCTTACAACTTGCTGCATAGCAAGAATGTGGTCATGGGCGGCGGTGGCTTCAACCTCGCGGCCTACGTGAACCCGCGTGTGGACGAACTGCTCGATCAGGCACGCACCATGCCCGGTTGCGCGGTGGCAGATCGCCTACCGCTGTATCATGAGATGCAGCAGATCGTTCATGACGAAGTGGCCTACGACTGGTTGGTGAGTACCACGCAGGTGCATGTGCTGAACAAGCGCATCAACGATGCCTACATCGGCCTGTGGGATACCGTACCGCCGATTTCGTTCCCCGGTTGGAGCATCAGCGGCTAATCCCCGCCTGAAGCGCACTGCATAAAAAAATCCCCGTCCCTATTGCTAGGGACGGGGATTTTTGTTGAAGCCACACCGGATAATCTGACCAAGAAGTAAGACCATAAATTCGGGCAATGTGATGTGACGAATTGGCGACCTTTGCGGTATAGTCTAGCATCAAGTGGAACCATTCCAATCGGGTACTCTGCGGGATACCGCATTTTATACATTTGAGGAGTAAGGCATGAAGAGATTAGTGTTAGTGGCGTTGCTGGTTATGATGGCAACATTCGTTGTCGCCAGCGCCCAGAGTTCGGATACGGTCATCTGGTCGATCTCCGGTGACATCTCCACCTTGAACCCTGCACTGGTGACGGATGGCAACTCCTTCACCGTACTGGGCGCGATGTTCGATGGTCTGTTCCAAGCTAACCCTGATACCGGCCTGCCAGAGCCGAGACTGGCGACGTGGGAAGTATCGGACGATGGTCTGGCCTACACCTTCACCCTGAAAGAAGGATTGAAGTGGAGCGATGGCGCACCGATCACCTCGGCGGATGTCAAGTTCACCTATGACGCGATCATGTCGGATAAGGTGGAATCGCCGCGCAAAACCGATATGGGTTCGATTGCTTCGGTGGAAGTGGTGGATGACCGCACCTTCACGGTGACTCTGACTTCCGCCAACTGCACCATCTGGGGCAACGGCTTCGGTTCGCTCGTTCCGCTGCCTTCGCACCTGTATGCGGCGGACTTTAGCGACTTTATGGATAATGCGAACAACATGGCTCCCACCGCCACCAGTGGCCCGTTCATGTTCGACTCGCACAGTGCTGGTGAATTCGTCCGTTTGGTCGCCAATCCCAACTGGCAGGGTGGCAGCGTCAAGATTCCCAACATCGTCTACCGCATCGTCACCGACCCCGCCCTGCTCAATCAGGCGCTGGAAACCGACTCGGTGGATTACGGCTTCATGTACCCCGATCAGTTCGCGCAATTCCCGGAACCGGATAAGTTCAACACATTCATGTATCCGAACGCCAATGCCCCCATCGTCATCATGAACTTCCAGGACTCAGCCAACCCGCAGAATGCCTACGATGCCGATGGCAATCCGGTGGAACTGGCTCCCAACAAGTTCTTCAGTGACATTCGCGTCCGTCAGGCGATTGCGATGGGTTACGACAAGCAGGCGCTGGCGCTGACTCAGGGCGAGACTTCGGGCAGCGTGCCGCTGTCTGGCCCGATCGTCCCCTCGTTCTACAGCGCGTATGATATGTCGGACATTGCCCCGTGGTCGTATGACCCCGAAAAAGCGACTGCGCTGCTGGCGGAAGCGGGCTGGACGGATACCAACGGCAACGGCACAGTGGATAAAGACGGCGTGGAATTTGAAGTTGATCTGGTTTACAGCAAGCTGGTTGACCTGTGGAGCAACGCCGCTCTGATTATGCAGGATCAGCTCAGCCAGATTGGTATCAAGATCAACATCATCGAGCAGGAGTGGAGCGCCTACCTCGGCAACGTCCTGCTGCCCGGCAAGTTCGACATCACCATCGTCGGTTTCGGCGGCGGCACGGAAGTGGACGGCATCGCCTACAACCTGCTGCACAGCAAGAATGTGGCGATGGGCGGCGCAGGCTTCAACCTCGCGGCCTACGTGAACCCGCACATGGACGAGCTGCTCGATCAGGCACGCACCACCCCCGGTTGCGCGGTGGCAGATCGTCTGCCGCTGTACCGCGAAATCCAGCAAATCGCCCACGATGATGTGGCCTACGACTGGTTGGTTAGCACCACGCAGGTGCATGTGCTGAACAGCCGCATTCAGGACTCGTACATTGGTCAGTGGGATGGCCTGCTGCCCGTGACGTTCCAGAACTGGAGCATCGGCGGTTAATCCCCGCCTGAAGCGCACTGCATAAAAAGTCCCCGTCCCTAGCCTATAGGGGCGGGGATTTTTATTTGCGTCTACTCTGCCCCACTACCATTGCATTTCAAGGAGTTCGGAAAACGGGAGGGCACGATTTGAACCATAAAACCCCACCCTTGAAAAGGACATGCAGCGAGATTCTTAGGGTGCGGGCAGAAACAAAATACGCCCATCCGCAGGGACAGGCGTATTACAAGGCTGTGTTATGTAGCGCGAACGCTTATTTGGCGGCTTTACGCGGGTCGAAGGCATCGCGCAGGCCGTCGCCCACCACGAAGAAGCACAACACCGTGATGAAGATCATGATGCCCGGCCACACGATGAGATGCGTACCCGTCGTCAGGTACTTACGCGCTTCGGTGAGCATGTTGCCCCACGACGGCGTGGGCGGGGTGATGCCCAGCCCCAGATAGCTCAGGGCGGATTCGGTCAAAATCAGCGAACCCGCATCAATCGTCAAAGAGACAATCGCCAGCGAAATCAGGTTCGGCAGCAGTTGGTGCAGCATCATACGCCATGTGGGTGCGCCCAACGCCCGCGCCGCCACCATGAACTCACGTTCCTTCAGCGCCATCACTTCGCCGCGCACAAGGCGGCAAGTGCCAATCCACCCCAGCAGACCGAGCAGCAGCACCAGCAATTCCGGGCTGGGTGAAAAGATCACCGACACCAGAATTAAGAGGAATAGCGTGGGTATGGAAGATAACGTGCTGATAATCCAGATCACGATATCATCAGTGCGTCCGCCATAATACCCCGCGATCATGCCGATCAGGATGCCAATGGTTAGCGAAAGCAAGCTGGCTCCATAGGCCACGCCCAGCGAGACGCGCCCGCCGTACATCAAGCGTGCAAGCTGATCGCGCCCGATCTGGTCAGTTCCGAGGATGTAGTTCTTAAACCCCGGTGGCTTGTAACGGTCTACCACATTGGTGCGGGTGGCGCTGACCTTCTGTGTGCTTTCGATGAAGGGCGGCATAAAGATGCACACCAACGTGAGCAAAAACAACACGATCAACGCGAACATCGTCAGCTTATCATGCAGGACGTGTGCGCCTGCCTCTGACCACAGCGAACGCGAACGGCGCTGTTCTTGCGTCAGGCTGACCACTTTCACATTCTTAGAAGCCGAACTTTCCGCTGTCATGGCTTACATTCCTGTTGATGATAAATCGGCTAACCAAAACGGATACGTGGATCAACCAGTCCGTACAGAACATCGGTGATGAGCAGGCCGACGATGTACATTACACCGCTGATGAGTACCGTCCCCATAATGAGGGGGTAATCGCGCTGGCTGACGGCGCTGATAGTCAACTGCCCCAGCCCCGGCCAGCTAAACACCTGCTCCACGATCACCGCGCCACCCAGCAGGAATCCCACCGAACCGCCCAGCAGTGTGACGATGGGGATGAGCGCGTTACGCGCTACATGCCATATATTGACGCGGGTGCGGCTCAAGCCTTTGGATTTGGCAGTACGCACATAATCTTGCGACAGCACTTCCAGCACCTGAATGCGGGCATAGCGCGAGATAACCGCAATATTGCTCAACGAAAGCACCGTCACCGGCATAATCATGTATGGCAGACTTTCTAGCAGGTTGAACGTCACATCTTTTTTGGTGATGTCGCGCATCCCGCCCATCGGCAGCCAATCTAATCGCACACTGAACAACAAGATCAGCAACAACCCTAACCAGAAAATCGGGATGGCGCTGCCCGCCACCGACAGAATGCGCGAAATTTGGTCTACATAGCCGCCCTGATTCAAGGCCGCCGCCACTCCGATCACCACGCCGATCAAGTAGCTCACGATCAGCACCGGAATCCCCAGCAGCAGCGTATTGGGGACGCGCTCAGCAATCGCATCCCACACCGGACGTTTGAGCGCGATAGACTGCCCCAGATCGCCGCGCAGAACGCCATGTCGCGTTCCGTTGATGTCCCATTGTCCGTCACCATCCACATCAATCTGCGCCCAGTCGTTGCCGACCAACCAATAGATGTACTGCACCAGCGGCGGTTGATCTAAGCCCAATTGCCGTTTCAACTGCATGGCTGCGCCCGGGTCACTGCTTGGCTTGAACGTGATGGTTGCTATCGGATCGCCGGGGGTCGCCAGCATAAGCATGAAGGACAACAGGGAAATACCAAACAGGGTGGGTATCGCCTGATAGATGCGACGTAGGAAAAAAACGTTCATCGGTACACAACTTTTGCGACATTAGAATGATATGGATTGAAAGGAGTATAACAACCGTCAGGGCAAGGGGCAAATGAGTTTCCTAGTCCGGGTCAAAGATTGGTATCATCTCCCGTCCGAGGAAACCCGCTTGTACAGCACGTCCATATTTTGTAGAATTCTTCACAAATGGCTGCCGGAGTGGGGATTCTCGCGGCAACCTGCTCATCCGGGTTGGGTGCAGGTCAACATCTGCCCCCGCACACAGATAGTTCTATCGTTAGAATGGCCTCTGAAACGAGGATTATTGTATTGTGTCAAAGGAGTGTGACGTATGACCGAAGCCACATGGGAAAAGCCGGTTGGCGTAAGCACGCCGGTTTCGGGGACGGGCAACCGCCTGAAGTTCCTCATCGGCGGCCTGCTGATTCTGGGAGCAGCGGCCTATTTGCTCATTTCAGGGACGGCCAG
>CAIVEA010000303.1 GCA_903904765.1 uncultured Chloroflexota bacterium | reverse complement strand
GCCAGCGCCAGAAACACCCTCAGCGCGTCGTTTTCCGGGAAGCGGGCGCAGCCTTCGCGCAAGGTGCTGACTGCCCATTCGTGCTGGGCAATGTTGCGGAGCGAACTGCCCAACTGTAAATAAGCGCGGGCGAGTTCCTCGTCCGGCAGCCCCATCTCCATCGCCATCCGGTAGAACTGCACTGCTTCTTTCTCGCGCCCTGCGCTGTCGAATGCTCCTGCGTACTCGAACCATGCACGCGGTTCGGTGGGGAAGGCTTCAACCAGATTGGCGAAGTGCGTAATCGCCTCCTCATCCCGTCCGGCGCGTTCTAGTTCCAGCCCGATCCCGATTTCAACTTCAAAGTCATTCATCGGCATGACCCCTAAGGCCTACTTGACCCCTGTTTCAATGTCCCTCACACTAGACACTAGAATACTACCTGATTCGGGAGATGAAAACCGATGCGTAATATCCGTATATTGCTGATCGTTCTGTTCGCCGTGCTGCTGGCGGGCTGCGGTGGGAACACCCCGGCGGCGACCAACCCGCCGCCTGCCGCCGACGCGACGACCGTACCCCCCACCAGCGTCCCGCCATCCGCACCCACCGAACGCGCTTTTGAAACCGGACAACCGCCGTTACCCATCCCCGGCACGCTGGTACCGCCGGTCAATCAAGACCCGGAAGCCGGACAACCGTATCAACTGGTGCTGCTGGAACGCAGCGGCGGAATCGCTGGCAAGACGCTGGTCGTGCAAATCACGGATGGGCAGGTGACGCAGGACGGCGTGGCAGTGACGGTGGCGGCAGAGAATGTGACGGCACTGTTCACGCAGCTCGATCAGCTGGGTTTCTTCGGGTTGCAGGGCGCTTTCACCTCGCCGGGGACGGGCGCAGACCTGTACACCTATCGCCTGACAGCAGAGCGCAACGGCTCCAGTCGCACGATTGTGGCGCAGGACGGCTTCACTCCGCCGCCGTTGCAGCGCCTGATAGATAGCATTATGCGTTTAGGACAGGGGTAATCCGCCCTTATCCTGACCTAAATCTGTAGCACGGGAAGAAGCTCACCCCCGTCCCCTCTGCAAAGCGGTACTCGGCACGATGAGGGGACTGAGGGGTGAGACGTTCACCGTCACCTCACTTGACATTTATTCCCACCCACCTCATAATCAAACGCAGATTAGATTATTTTTATGTGAAGGATTTCATTTTGGCGCGCAAACCTGCCGAACTCTCGGTTAGCCGGGACGATATTCTGGTGGCGGCGGCGGATGTGCTTCAGCACAATGGCTATGAAGCGACCACGATGAAAGACATCGCGGCGGCGGTCAACCTGACTGCGGCCAGCCTGTATCACCACTTTCGCAACAAGGACGCACTGCTGCTGGCGGTGCTGGAAGCGGGAATTGCGCTTGTTGGCAATCAGATCGAACCGATTGCGGCCTCCGACCTCCCCCCGGCAGACAAACTGCGCCAGATGATCCGCGCCCATGTATTGGGGCTGACGCAGCACACTGCCATCGGCGCGGCGATGGTGTTTGAGATTCGTTCCCTCATCGGCTTGAAACCCTTATCCGATACCGCCTCCGACGCAGACCGCAAGGCTTATGCAGATTTCAGCACGCGCCGCGAAGCTTTCTTCGTGCGCCGTGATCGTTTCGAGCAGTTGTTCCGGCAGGTCATCCGCGAAGGCATAGAGAAGGGCGTTTTTCGCGGCGTGGATGTGGGTATTTTCACCAAGACGATGCTAGGCGCACACAACTGGGTGGGCGTGTGGTATCGCCCTGCGGGTCGGCTTTCTGGCGAGCAAATCGCGGAGATGATGGCCGATTCTTTTCTGAGGTCGCTCAAGCCCGAATAGTCGAGTCGAGAGGGATAGGCTATGGCTGATGTCTTTATTTCCTATTCCCGCAAAGATAAGGAATTCGTCCAGCAGTTCACGCGCCGCCTGAGCGAAAATGGGCGCGATGTGTGGGTGGATTTCGAGGATATTCCGTTCGGCTCGGCATGGTGGGATGAGATTTGCCGGGGAATCGAAGGCGCTCATACGGTGCTGTTCATCATCAGCCCGGACTCGCTGGCCTCCAAAGTGTGCGGCCTCGAAGTGAGCTATGCCGTGCAGAACCACAAGCGCCTGTTGCCGATTCTATATCATCCGGCGGGTGATACACCTGTCCCCCCCGAAATTGCCAGCTTGAACTGGCTGTCGTTCAATGATCCGGCGGCCTTCGAGCAGTCCATGCAGCAGTTGCTGCAAACGCTGGATACGGATGTGGTCTCGCAGCGGCGGCAAACGCGCCTGCTCACCCGCGCCAAAGAGTGGGAACTGAAGCAGCATAGCGCCAGTTTGCTTTTGCGCGGGGATGATTTGGACGATTTATTGCCCCTGAAAGAGCAAGAACAGACGACGGATTTGTGCCGCGCCTATCTGGAGCGCAGCCAGCAGCAAGAACGGCGGGCGGCGATGGTATCGCGTTCGCTTAGCGGTTTCGCGGGCGGGTTTATCGGCGTGGGCTTCTGGACGTTTTCGGTATTTCGCAGCCGCTTGCTGATTACCCCCGAACGACTGCGCTGGACGATCTCGATGGGTAGCTTTTTCGGCCTGTTCGTGGGGCTGTTGGCGCTGCTGGCGGATGACATCCCTTCGCCACTAGATCGGTTACTGTCACGGCGCTGGCAGATGGCGCTGCGGGTGGTGGTGTCGTTGCTGCTGGGCGTGTCGGCGTGGATGAGCTTCTCATGGTTCCTCGAAAGTTTCGCCTTCACTCCGGCGGACATGAACAGTCTCGTTTTGGGCGGCGTGGGGTTGGCGGCGGGGTTCGTCATTCGCGATGTGTTCAAGCCGTCGGCATGGCTGGCCTTCGTGCTGACTGCTGTGCTGACGTGGTTGCCCGTGTTTATCACCTTCACGCAGGCCGCCGCTGGCAGCCCGCATTTTGTCCCCCTCATCTCGTTCTACGACAACCCGAGTCAGGTATTTTCGCTGGCAATCCCGATGGTATTGTTGATTGCTTTAGGGGCGAACGCGCCCGAACTTTCCGGGGATGTGCGTTCGCTGTTGAGCCGCATGATGGCGCGGCGCAAGTCGTCGTCACCGGATATTCAGAATGTGAGTCGTTAGGAAGGACTGGCTACGATGGTTTCTTTTATTCCAACTGATGAGCAGCAGCTTTTACTCGATACGATTAATCGTTATGCCCTGAAGGATGTGCGTGCCGTCGCCCATGATGCGGACGAAGCCAGCACCCCGCCGCTGGCGGTGATCGAAACGGGCTGGCAGATCGGCCTCGTGCCGACCAGCATCCCCGAAGAACTGGGCGGACTGGGCGAGATGAGCGCCATCACGGGGGCGCTGGCCGCCGAAGAACTGGCGTTTGGCGATCTGGCAGTGGCGCTGCATGTTCTCACTCCGGCGCTGGCAGCGTACCCGCTGGTACTGTTCGGGACGGCGGAACAGCGCGAACGTCTGCTGCCCCTGTTCTTGGAGGAAAAACTCCCGGCTGCGACTGCTGCACTCCTCGAACCGGGCGTGTTCTTTGACCCGCGTGATCTGAAGACCACCGCTGCTGCCGAAGGCGACACGGCGGTGCTGAACGGCGTGAAAGCCTATGTGCCGCTGGCGGAAGGCGCAGAGTTGATGCTGGTCTATGCCCGCGATACGCAGTCGGGGCGGGTGGATGCCTACTGCGTGGAGGGCGGCACGGACGGCGTGCAGATCGAGAAGCGCGAACAGTTGATGGGCGTGCGGGCGCTGCCTACTTATCGTGTGCAGTTGAAAGATGTGAAGTTGCCGCTGTCGGCGCGGTTGGGCGGTGCGGTGGGCTGCGACTATGATGTGCTGCTCAATCGCGGGCAGGTGGCGCAGGCGGCGCTGGCAGTGGGTGTGGCGCGTGCTTCGTATGAATATGCCCGCGAGTATGCCAAACAGCGCGTGCAGTTCGGCAAGCCGATTGCCCAGAATCAGGCGATTGCCTTCATGTTGGCGGAGATGGCTATTGATGTGGATAGCGCCCGTCTGCTGATGTGGGAGGCCGCCGATAAGCTGGACAGAGGCGAGGACGCGACCCGTGAAGCTTATCTTGCGCGGCAGTTCGCGGACAAGATGGCGCTGAAAGTGACCGATCATGGCGTGCAAATTCTGGGCGGTTACGGGTTCATCCGTGAGTATCCGGCGGAACGCTGGCTGCGGAACGGGCGCGGTTTCGCTACGTTTGATGGTCTGGCGATGGTGTAAGGAAGGGACGAGGTTTAACCATTATGGCGATCAATTTTGAGATTCCAGAATTTATCAACCAGCAGGCGCAGATGGTGCGCTGGGTGGCCGAAACGACCATGCGGACGGTGGCGCGTGAGCTAGATGAGAACGAACACGCCCGCCCGATGGCTTTTGTGGAGCAGATGTGGCCGATTTTGCGCGACCAGCAGAAGGCCACGCTGGATAAATTGCGGGCGGCACAGGCCGCGCCTGCGGATGCAAATGGGGGCGCGGGCGAGAAGAAAGGCCGCGCCAGCACCCGTATGCTGGGGCTGATGCTGATGGTCGAGATGCTGTCGTGGGGCGATGCGGGCATTTACCTGTGCCTTCCGAGTCCGGCGCTGGGCGGCGCAGCCATCGAAGCGGTGGGGACAACCGAGCAAAAGCTGCGCTTGCTGGCGCGGTTCGCGGAGGGTGATAAGCCGGTGTGGGGCGCGATGGCGATCACCGAACCGGGCGCGGGGTCGGATAACTCATCCATGTCCACCACGGCTGTATTTGACGAAGAAACGAACGAATGGGTCATCAATGGCGAAAAAATCTTCATCACCAGTGGCAAACTGGCGCTAGAAGAGTCAAATGGTTTAGTGATCGTGTGGGCAACGGTGAACAAGGCCGCTGGTCGTGCAGGTATCAAGCCGTTCGTGGTGGAAGCGGGTACGCCCGGTGTGAGCATCGGCAAGGTGGAGATCAAGCATGGTATCCGCGCCAGCGATACGGCGGTGCTGGTGTTCAACGACGCTCGCATTCCGGCGGATAACATCCTCGGCAGCGCCGATGTGCAGGCCAGCAAAGAGGATAAGGGCTTCAAAGGTGCGATGGCGACGTTTGATGCCAGCCGTCCGCTGGTGGCCGCCAGCACGTTGGGCGTGGGCCGCGCCGCGCTGGAGTTCCTGAAAGAGAAACTGGCGGAGAACGGCCTGACCATCCCCTACACCCAGCCGTATCACAAGCTGACGGCGGTGCAGCGCGATGTGCTGGAGATGGAGGCCGAGTGGCGGGCGGCTTATTTGCTCACGCTGCGCTCGATTGCCATGCTCGATCAGGGGCAGCACAACAGCCTTGAGGCTTCGATGGCGAAAGTGAAGTCCGGCAAGGTCGTAACGGAAATCGCGCAGAAGGCGGTGGGGCTGCTCGGTACGATGGGCTACAGCCGCGAATGGCTGGCGGAAAAGTGGATGCGGGATGCCAAAATCGGGGACATTTACGAAGGCACAGGACAGATCAACACCCTGATCGTGGCGCGGCGCATTCTGGGATATACACGGCGCGAACTGGCTTGATGCGAAAAATACACAATCCTATTGGGAAAGGGTGAACCACAAAATGGCTTATTCGATACGCAAAGCGGCGGTGATCGGCTCTGGCACGATGGGCGGCGGCATCGCTACGCTGCTGGCGGGTGTGGGCGTGCAGACGACGCTGCTGGACATCCCCGCCAAAGGGACGCAACCGGGGGACGCGCCCGCCAAGCGCAACGCGCTGGTGACGGACAACCTGAAAAAACTGCTCAGTTCGCGCCCGCCGCAGGTGCTGGCAGCGGCTGATTTGGACAGCATCCGCACTGGCAATCTGGACGACAATCTGGATTTCCTGAGAGATGCGGACTGGATTATCGAAGTGGTGGTCGAACGGTTGGATGTGAAGCGCAGCCTGATGGAGCGCGTGGTGAAGGTGGCACGCCCGGATGCGATCATCACCACCAATACCTCCGGCCTGCCGATTGCTGCGATTGCCGAGGGCATGGGCGAATCGTTCGCCCGCCGCTTCATGGGGACGCATTTCTTCAACCCGCCGCGCCATCTGCATCTGCTGGAAGTCATTCCGCACGCACAGACCGACCCCGAAATGGTCAAGTTCATGGTGGAGTTCGGGACGCGGGTGCTGGGTAAAGGCGTGGTGATCTGCAAGGATGAGCCGAATTTCATCGGCAACCGCTTCATGTCTATGTCCGGTATGCAGGCCATGAATTACGCGCTCGATCACGGCTACACGGTGGAAGAAGTGGACTCGATTACCGGCCCGCTGATTGGTCGTCCCAAGACCGCCACCTTCCGGCTGAACGATCTGGTGGGCTTCGATGTGGCGGTGCATGTGGCGCGCAACCTGTACCCCGCCATCCCGAATGATCCGGCGCGGGAAGTGCTGAATCATCCGAAGGCCAACGAACTGAGCCAGAAGATGCTGGATAACGGCTGGCTGGGCAACAAGTCCGGGCAGGGTTTCTACAAGATGGTGAAGGGTGCTGGCGGCGAGAAGGAGTTCTGGTCAATGAACCTGAATACCTTCGAGTATGAAGCGCCCGTCAACCCGCGCTTCGAGAGCGTGGGCAAGCACCGCAAGGTGCAGCCGCTGGGCGAACGCATCAAGCGCCTGATCGCCGAAAAAGACCGCGCTGGTGAATTCCTGTGGCACATGCACGCTTTCTATCTGGCGTATGCTTCGCAGCGCGTGCCGGAAATTACCGAGACGATTGTCAACGTGGACAACGCGCAGAAGTGGGGCTTCAGCCATGAGATGGGGCCGTTTGAAATCTGGGACGCGATTGGCGTTGCCGAAACCATCCCCGCGTTCGAGGCGGCAGGGTATCCGGTGGCAGAGTGGGTGAAGCAGATGGTGGCTGCTGGACACACCAGTTTCTATCAGCATGACGAAAAAGGACAGGCGACAGCCTTCTACAGCCCGCAGCAGGCGGCCTATGTGCCGCTGACGGTTGACTCGCGTGAGATGACGGTGGCGGCGCTGCTGGCGAACAACCGTAAGGTGGCGGGCAACGGCGGCGCGGCGCTGCTGGACATGGGCGACGGCGTGGCGCTGTTCGAGTTCCATACGCCCGCACTGGCAATTGACTCCGATCTGGTGGAGATGGGCTACACCGCGCTGAAACGGTTGCAAACCGATTTTGACGCGCTGGTGGTGGGTCATGATGGCGAACGTTTCTGCATCGGCGCGAACGTGATGATGGTCGTGATGGCGGTGCAAAGCGGCCTGATGGATCAGGTGGACACGATGGTGCGGGAGTTGCAGAACCTGACACAGGCTATGCGTTATGCCTCCAAGCCGGTTGTGACCGCGCCCTTCAATATGGCGCTGGGCGGCGGCGCGGAACTATTGATGTCCGGCACGAAGATCGTCGCTCATGCCGAGTTGTACGCCGGCTTGGTGGAGATCGGCGTGGGGCTGGTTCCGGCGGGCGGCGGATGTAAGGAATTGCTGCGCCGCGTGGTCAATCCTGTGATGGCAGCCAGCCCGAATGCCGATGTGCTTCCGCATCTGCAAAAGGTGTTCGAGGGGATTGCTACTGCGAAGGTCAGCACCAGCGCCAAAGAAGCGCGAGAGATGGGCTTCCTGAGCGCGGACGACAAGATCGTGATGAACCGTTCGCATCTGCTGTGGGAGGCCAAACAGACGGCACGGGCGCTGGCGCAGAGTTACACGCCGCGTCAGCCGGAGAAAATCTGGGCGGCGGGGCGGGATGTGTACGCGGCGCTGCTGCTGGGCATCGAAGGCTTCCGCGAGGGCAAGTATGCCAGCGATTACGACGCGCATATCTCGAAGAAGCTGGCCTACATCCTGACGGGCGGCGCGTTGAGCGAACCGCAGTGGGTGAGCGAACAGGTCATCCTCGATCTGGAGCGCGAGGCGTTCCTGAGCTTGCTGACCGAGCCTAAGACCATCGAGCGCATCAGCCACATGCTCCAGTTCAATAAGCCGCTGCGGAATTGATGAGCAGCACATCATTTACCTCTCCCCCGCATAGATGAGGTCGGGGGAGAGGGCCGCGTCAAAAGAGTGATACAGTCATTTCATGGAGATTAAATCATGCGTGAAGCGGTAATTGTGGCGGCCTCCCGTACCGCCGTTGGCAAATCGAAAAAAGGCGTGACCCGCAGCGTGCGTTCGGATGATCTGGCGGCAGTGGTGATTCAGGACTTGATGCGCCAGACGAACGGTCAGCTCGACCCCGCCGAGATTGATGATGTGGTGATGGGCTGTGCCATGCCGGAAGGTTCGCAGGGGCTGAACTTCGCCCGTGTGATCGCGCTGCGGGCTGGCCTTCCGGTGGAAGTTCCGGCGCAGACTGTGAACCGTTTTTGTTCCAGTGGCTTGCAGGCGATTGCCATGGCCGCCGAGCGCATCATCGCCAACGGCGCAGACATCATCCTCGCGGGCGGCGCGGAAACTATGTCGCTCGTCCCGATGACCGGATTCCACATCAGCCCGAATCCGTACATGGCCGAGCATGACCCGAATGTGTATATGGGCATGGGGCATACGGCGGAGCGCGTGGCAGACGAGTTCGGCATCAAGCGCGACGAGATGGATCAGTTCGCTTACTAGAGCCACCAGAAGGCCGCTGCCGCCACTGATGCCGGCATCTTCAAATCGGAGATTGTGCCGTTTCAGATCGAGGACACCGTAATCGGTGTGGATGGCAAGCCCTACAGCACCACGATCACTTTTGATGAGGATGAACACCTGCGCCGCGAAACCACTGTCGAAGGGCTGGCGAAGCTCAAGCCAGTGTTCCGGCAGGGCGGGCGCGTGACGGCGGGCAACAGCAGCCCCCTGAGCGACGGCGCGGCGGGCGTGATCGTGATGGAAGCGGGGAAGGCCGCGCAACTGGGACTGAAGCCGCTGGCGCGGTTCGTAGGTTATAACGTGGCGGGCGTGCGCCCGGAAATCATGGGCGTGGGGCCGATCAACGCCGTCCCCAAACTGCTCAAGCGCGTGGGCATGGCGCTGGATGATCTCGACCTGATCGAACTGAACGAAGCCTTTGCAGCACAGGCGCTTCCGGTTATTCGCACGCTGGGCATGAATCCTGCGAAGGTGAATGTGAACGGCGGCGCGATTGCGCTGGGGCATCCGCTGGGCTGCACTGGCGCGAAGCTGACGGTGCAGATCGTGAACGAGATGGCGCGGCGCAAGGCGCGTTACGGAATGGTGACAATGTGCATTGGCGGCGGCATGGGCGCAGCGGGCATTTTTGAGTACGTGAATTAAACAGCAGGAGTAAAGAGCATGTCGGGCAAGTTCAAGTGGTGGGTGGTCGGTCTGCTGGTCATGGTGAGTTTGAGCGTTTTGGCGCTGGCGGCGGCACAGGATGCCGACCCGATGGAAAAGACCCTCGCGGCGGTGACGTTCAAGCCGATCAGTGAGATAGTGGATGGCGATCTGTCGGTGACGGGGTTCGCCAGCGATGGCAGCGCCACTTTGCCCGTGACGACTAAAGTGCCGGTGGCCTGTTCCATCGTGTACGGCATAACGCCGGACTTCGGGAATCTTGCTGTGGACATGGATATGAATGGCGGCACGCATAGCGACCACAAGCCGCTGCTGACCGGACTTGAACCGGAGACGACCTACTACTACCGCGTGCAAGGCGTGGATGATGCCGGTGTGATCTACATCTCCGATGTGATGACCTTCACCACGCCCGCGCAGCAGGTTGCTGCTGCCACCAATTTAGCCTCGCCGGAACTGGGCGCGACCATCACAGGTTACAGCAGCGCCTTCGGGAATGCTGACCCGACGATGCCTTGGGGCGCGTTGAGCGCGGTGGATGGCAGCCCGAATACGGCATGGTCATCCTTCGGCGATGGTGATGGCGCGTGGCTGGAGATCAAGCTGGCGCAGAAGGCGCACGTCAGCCGCGTCGAATACTGGTCGCGCACCATGACCGATGGCACATCACGGGTGACGGCCTTCAGCGTGACCGCCGATGATGGTACGGTGTACGGGCCGTTCACGGTGCCGGATGCCGACCAAGCCTATGCGTTCGATGTGGACTTTGAAACCACCAGCATACGCTTTCAGGTGGTGAGCAGCACAGGCGGGAATACCGGCGCGGTTGAGTTTGGCGTGTATGGTGAGTTTGTAGACGGTTAGAATTTTGACCTTGCAAGGATTCTAATCTCGCAAGCCTAACAAGTTTACAGCCACTTACACCCTGCTTTTTGAGGGGAAATGAGGGGGCGATCCAACCGGATCGCCCCCTTTTTTGTCTACTCAATGGGCAAAATTCTGCAATAGGTTTTGTTAGGTGTGTGCAATGCTTCCTTTTTTACTGTATACCTGCATGACGTGTACAAATTTCATGAATGGGTGTATGCAGTCGCTAAACGCCCGAATGAAAGGGAATGAAATATTCACGAATTTCACAATTGGT
>CAIVEA010000302.1 GCA_903904765.1 uncultured Chloroflexota bacterium | reverse complement strand
TGTCGGGCGTTCGTAAATCTCGGCTGGTGTGCCAATTTGCTCGATGCGCCCCCGGTTGAATACCGCTAGGCGGTCGCTCATCGTCAGGGCTTCTTCCTGATCGTGCGTGACGAAGATGAAGGTGATACCCACCTGCTGCTGAATCGCCTTCAGTTCAATCTGCATTTGCTGGCGCAGTTTCAAATCCAACGCCCCCAGCGGTTCATCCAACAGCAGCACACGCGGATGATTAACCAGCGCCCGCGCCAGCGCCACCCGCTGCCGCTGCCCACCCGAAAGCTGCGAAGGCTTGCGCTTTTCGTAACCTTGTAGGCGCACCAGTTCCAGCACTTCCGCCACACGTCGCTGACGTTCGGCCTTCGGCACCTTTTTAATCATCATGCCATAGGCCACGTTGTCGCCCACGCTCATGTGTGGAAACAGCGCGTAATCCTGAAAGACCGTGTTCACATCGCGCTCATACGGCGGCACGCTCACCAACCGCTGCCCGATGGTCACGAAGCCAATGCGCCTCGGCAGCGATTTCACCATCTCAAGGCCATGCAGTTCAATACTGCCCGAAGTGGCCTGCTCAAAACCCGCGATCAGCCGCAAACAGGTGGTCTTACCCGACCCCGAAGGGCCGAGCAAGGAGAAAAATTCGCCATCATAGATTTCAAGGTCAAGATGGTCTACCGCTTTAACGTCGCCAAAATGACGGCACACATCCGTCATCTTGACCGCGATGGAACGCCCCACATTGGCCGCCATGATTATGTATTCTTGACCATAACATGCTTGGTGATTTTGTAGTCCGCCACCGCTTCAGCAGACAAATCCTTGCCGATGCCGGACTGCTTGAAGCCCCCGTGCGGCGTTTCTGAAGTTAGCGGAATGTGGTCATTAATCCACACGGTTCCGAACTCCAGCTGCGATGAAACGCGCATGGCACGACCAATATCCCGCGTCCATACCGAAGCAGCCAACCCGTAGTTCACATCGTTACCAAAACGAATCGCTTCAGCTTCATCCTTGAACGTGCTTACGGTCAACACCGGACCAAACACTTCGCTCTGAATAATCTCCGCCTTCTGATCCACGTCCGCGATCACCGTCGGCTCGAAGAAATACCCGCTATCGCGTCCACTCGGCACGCGCCCGCCCGTCAGAATGCTGGCTCCGTTAGCCTTCGCACGATCTACAAATCCCTGTACGCGCTCGCGCTGTACGCCCGAAATCAGCGGTCCCATCTGCACGCCGTCATCATACGGCATACCCACTTTCACCGCCCGCATCGCTTCTACCAGTGCTTCCACAGCATGGTTGGCGCGGCTGGCTTCCACATACACGCGGGTCGCCGCCGTGCAATCCTGCCCGGTATTCACCGTGCTGGTGAACGCCGCCGTCCCCGCAATCGCTTCCACATCCACATCATCGAACACGATGAACGGCGCTTTGCCGCCCAGTTCCAGATGTACCCGTTTCAGCGTATCGGCGGCGGTACGCATGATCTTCTTTCCCGTCCCCGTCGAACCCGTCAGGCTGACCAAGCGGACATCAGGATGTTCCACCAGCGCCTGCCCCACTTCATTCCCGCCCGTGACGATGTTCACCACGCCTGCCGGAATGCCCGCCTCCGCCAGCAGTTCCGCCAGCAGCAGCGTGGTCAGGGGAGTGGTCGGTGCAGGTTTCAGCACCACCGTGCAGCCCGCCGCCAGCGCCGGGCCGATCTTCCAGATCGCCATCAGCAACGGGTAATTCCAGGGGGTAATCTGCCCCACCACGCCCACCGGTTCACGCCGATAGATTGACGTGTAACCCTTCGCATACTCGCCAGCAGTGTACCCGTGCGTATCCCGCGCCGCCGCCGCAAAAAAGCGCAGATTATCCACGCCGAAAGGCAAATCGCCGCCCAGACTCACAAGTTGGTACGGTTTACCTGTATTTTCCGATTCCAGTTTCGCAAATTCTTCTTTGCGAGCATCCAGCAAATCCGCCAGCTTCCAGATCGCCAGCGAACGCTCCGCTGGGGTCAGCTTCGACCAGCGCCCATCGTAAAAAGCGGTATGCGCCGCCTGAACTGCCCGATCCACATCTACACGGCTGGAATCGACCACTTCCGCAATCGGTTTCCCGGTCGCCGGATTTTCAATCGTCATCATCTTGCCGCCCTGCGAATCTTGCCAGCGGCCATCAATCCACAGCTTATAAGTCATCATCAATTCCTTGCTCTAACAAATCCATAAAACAGACACCTCGCCCCAACCTGAAGCGCGAGGTGTCCGAATAGCCCAAATAGAGGAGATGAAACCCTATTCAGGTCTCATCTCAACCATCACAACCGCAGTTTAACGTCCGCCAATTACGGCGATATAGTTCGTCACCCATTCATAATAGGGTACGCAGACCTGACCACGTTCGTCGCCGCAGTCCGCAATCGGGGTGCGCCAGAAGTGAATCTGATCGAACGAATTGAACCCGTTCGCTTCGCAACCACTTGCGCCCAGCAAATCGTTGCCTTCGCAGGCCGCCGGAACAGAAGGAACAGACCCGAACCATGCCGCCAGATCGCCCTGCAACTTGGGACTCAGCGAATGTTCCAGCCACTTGTAAGCGCAATTAGGGTGCGGGGCATTGATGTGCATCATGGTGGTATCCGCCCAACCCGTCGCACCTTCCACCGGAACAACGCTTTCAGTCGGCTGCCCCGCCGCCTTCAGCAGGTTCACCTGGAACGGCCACGAACCAGAAGCCACGATACCTTCATTGGTGAAATCGTCAATCTGCACATAAGCATCGTGCCAGTAACGGGCAACCAGTTCGCGCTGCTGGCGCAGCAGGTTGAGCGCCGCGTTGAACTGATCGGTATCCAGCGAATACGGATCCTTAATCCCCAGTTCGGGATTATGCATCATCAGGTACAGCGCCGCATCTGCAATGTAGATCGGGCCATCATAAGCCTGCACGCGCCCCTTGTTCGAACTACCGTCAGAAAGCGTCTGCTCCTCGAACACCACATTCCAACTCGTCGGCGCTTCCTTGAACACTTCGGTGTTGTACATCAGCACATTCGGCCCCCACTGGTAGGGTACGCCATAGTGTTCCGGCGTGCCATTGCCATCGGTATCCGCCGTGTGCCACGGCGCGTTTTGCAGGCGTTCATCCACCGTGTTCCAGCTAGGGATCAAATCCACATTGATCGGTTGCAAGCGACCACCGTACACCAAACGCAAGCTGGCATCGCCCGAAGCCGTCACCAGATCGA
>CAIVEA010000301.1 GCA_903904765.1 uncultured Chloroflexota bacterium | reverse complement strand
GGGGCGGCGCTGGCGCTGGGACTGCTCGGTTTCCTGCCGTATGTCTATCTGCCGCTGCGGGCGCAGGCGGGCGCAACATGGGTTTACGGCGACCCCGGCACATGGAAAGGCTTCTGGGAACAGTTTTTGGGGACGGAGGCCTCGCACTTCATGGGGCTGCCCTCCACGCTGACCGGACTGGTAGAGAACTTCAACCGGATTAACACCGTCCTCATCACCGACTGCACCCTGCCCGGTGTGCTGCTCGGCCTCGGCGGGCTGCTGCTCGGCCTGCGCGACCCGCACACGCGCCGCGCCGCCGCCGTAATCGGCCTGAGCGCGGTGGTGGCCTATGGCTTCCATGTGCTGTTCTACACCGACATTTTATCGGCGCTCATCCTGCCGGCCACGCTGGGGCTGGCCTTCGGTTGGCTGTTCGCCGCCAATGCGCTGGTTAGAACCTCTCTTAACCCTCACCCTGTATCCCCTTTCAAGGGTAGGTTTTTTAAGAACCTCACCCCCATCCCCTCTCCAACACGCAGAGTACCGCTTTGGAGAGGGGTGAAAGACGCACCTGTTGGTCTTACTCCCCTTCGCCCTGAGGGAGAAGGGGCGGGGGGTGAGGGTTCATCCGGGAAGTTAAGCGCAAGTGAGGTTGTGCGCGGTGTGGTGCTGGTGGTGGCGGGCGGCCTGCTGGCGGCGCTCATCAGCACCAACGGGGCGTTCGTGCATGAACTGACGAGCAACCCCACCGGACTCGAAACGCAGGCACTCACGCGCACCGTCCCGCAGGACGCAGTGTTCATGCTGGACTGGGGGCCACGCCATTACGCCGCCGGATTCCTGCGCGATGTGATGGGCGAACGACAGGACATCACGCTGGTGACGCACAAGGCCGATTTCCGCACGTTGCTGCAAACACGCACCGTCGTCACGGCGGAATACACGTTCTACAATCGTCCGGTAAGCTGGTGGCAGGAGCAGATCGGCGGCAAAGTCTATTTGAGCGCCGTCGAGCCGCATCTGGTGCGAATCGCAGCGCAACCGGAGACTGCGCCCCTCTCCGGCGGCGGGGTGCAGGTGCTGTACACCCACGCCGACTGCACGGCGGACGCACTGACTCTGCGCGTGGCATGGGCGGCGGCAACCATGCCAGCGGCAGATCGCAGCGTGTATGTGCATCTGCTGGACGAAGCTGGCAACGTGATCGCGCAAGCCGACGAATCCGCGCCGGTCTATGGCTGGAGGCCATTGACCACATGGGACGCGGGCGAAGTGGTACGCGATGTGTACCCGCTGCCGCCGCTGCCACAGGCGGCCAGCATTCGCTTCGGGCTGTATTATCAGCAGGCCGATGGATCGTTCGTGAACGAGAACGAGCATGAAGTGGCGGTGACCTGTGAACCTTAACCCGCGCCCCTCCCGTTTATCCGGTCTAACGCAAGCCGCACGCTGCGGTCTGCTGTTGACCACGCTGCTGCTGACCGCCTGCGACACGGGCGCAGCCGTCGTGCCGACCATTCCCGCCGTGCAGCCTAAACTGCTGGTGACGGTGGAGATTTCGCCCACGCCGGATGTCACCCAGCAGAGCGCAACCCGCGCCGCCGTCATCCCCAGCGCCACGCCGCCCCCCGCGACGCAGGCCGCCACCGCCACCGCCTATGTGGGCGTGTTCATCGGGGAAGCGGAGAACGCCAGCGACGGCCCCAGCATGAATACCGTGCTGGCGGGGAACAGCGGTCAGTTGCCGCCGCCGCCCATCACCGAAACGCCCGGTTGTCCGGCACAGCCCGACCCGGTGTTCGGCACACGCTGGAATAGCGATCCGGCGATTGCCGCACAAATTGGCTGTCCGATTGAGCAGGTCAATTCGGCATCGGGCAAGATGCAGGTGTTCGAGCGCGGCGTGATGTACGCCCGCGCCAACGGGGAAGTGTGGGCGATGTCACCCGCCGATCAACGCTACTGGTACTACGCGATTCAACTGCCGCCGCCGCCCAATCCGGTCACTGCGCCGGACGGGTTGTTCGTGCCGTCGCAAACCTTCCTGACGATCTGGGTGAGCGTGTCCGGCCTGAGCGACGCGATTGGCTTCGCCCGCACCGAAGAATCAGACACGCCGCTTTCGACGCAGAAGTTTCAGGGCGGGCAATTGCTGGCGGATGGACTCAGCGGACAGGTATTCGTGCTGGTGGGGGATGGCATCACCGCGCTAGGGCCGTATTAGGCTTTGACGGCTTCGAGGTAAAAACGCCGGATGGTGAAGACCAGACGGGGGCGGGCATGTAAGCCGAGCAGCACATCGCGGTAGCGGCGCACCGAAAAATCCGGCGGCGCTGCCCACTGCACCGCATGGAGAAAATAGACCAGCGCCCCTACATCGGCAAAGACCGCATTCCCCTGCCAGTCCAGCGCCGCCCGGATATGCAGGCCGGCCTGCTCTAGCTCCTGCCGGAGTACCCCCAGATTCACATGCAAATACGGTGGCTTTACGCCGAACAACCCGTACAGGTCGGTCATATCGCGCCCGTCCACCTGCTGCGTGCAAAAACAGCCGCCGGAACGCAGCACACGGGTAATTTCTGCGCCGTTGTACGCTTCGTGACGGTTGATGATGAGGCCAAAACTGCCGTCCGCGAACGGCATGCGCGGATCGGCTTCGGCATCATAAGGGATAACGGGGATACCGTGCGGGCGCAGATGGGCATGGGCGAGAGGGATGTTGAGCGCGTAGCCTTCGGTGGCAACGGTGAAGGCAGGCAACATGTCGCAGAATTCGAGCAGCTTTTCGCCGCCGCCCGTCCCCATATCGAGCAGGCTGTCCGCTGTCCGCAGCGCGTCGCGCACCCGTCCTTCATACGACCATGTAGGCGCGTCCTCGCTATAGCGCCCGTGCAGATACGAGAAATCCCAACCTTGAAATGGCTGACGGGCTTCATGTTCCCAGTGTTGCAGCAATTGTTCGTCAGTCATCAGCCATTCTCCAATGCCGCGCCTACGGGAACTGAATATCGCTGATCGGCTCGACGCTGCTGAATTCGCCCTCCGCCGAAGAGAAGGTTTCATCCACTTCCGTACCGTTGATTGTCCCGGTCAGGCGGAAGCTGTAGTCGCCCGGCTGCGTGGGGATGAGGTCGGCGGTGTAGCTACCCGGCTCATCGGTCACGGCACGCAGGCGCAGAGTCTTGGTTTTGCCGCCGTAGCGCACTTCCAACTTCAGCGTTTCTTCCAGCCCCACCACCGCCGACTCATCGGTGTGCAGCTTGACGGAAAACTCCGGCCCGTTGTACAGGGTGGTATAGGCCGGTTCGTTACGCCAGCCGAACTCCACCAGAAATTCCTCCGCCACCTCGCGGCCTTCGTGCGCCAGCGCAGGCAACGCCAACGCCACCACAGCCAGCAGCACACCCGCCAGCATAGCCAGCCACAACCATTTCTTCATTACATCACCTCAATCGTTAAAAGAACACTCGAAGCATTGTAGTCGTTTCAGTACAGGCAGCAAAATGAGTAAAATGGCATAGTCGGCGCACAATCCGCAGGGGCAAGTGGGTTATAATACGCCCCATGAACAACGAACACATTCTGCTGGTAGACGACGAACAGCATATTATTGATCTGGCGGCCATGTATCTGGAGCAGGACGGCTTCACCTGCGAAGGTGTGCGCGATGGCGCATTGGCGCTGCAACGCATCCTGAGCGACCCGCCCGCGCTGGTGGTGCTGGATTTGATGCTCCCCGGCCTCGACGGGTGGGAAGTGTGCCGCCGCGTCCGCGCCCAATCCGATGTGCCGACCATCATGCTCACAGCGCGGGGGGACGATGTAGACCGCATTGTGGGGTTGGAACTGGGCGCGGACGATTACTTGACCAAACCGTTCAACCCGCGTGAACTGGTGGCACGGGTGAAAGCCATCCTGCGCCGCCTCACGCCGGAACGCCGCGCCACACCGGACAGCAGCAGCGCCCTCGTCATCGGCAACCTGCGGATTGACCCCGAACGACGCACGGCAGCAGTGAATGGCAAGCCTGTTGCGCTGCGCCTGAAGGAATTCGACCTGCTGCTGACGCTGGCGCAAAATCGCGGGATTGTGTTCAGCCGCGAAAAGCTGCTGGATGTGGTGTGGGGGTTCGATTTTGCGGGAGAAACGCGCACGGTGGATGTGCATGTGGCACACCTGCGGCACAAGCTGGCTGGGATGCAGCCCACGCTCGAAACCGTGTGGGGTGTCGGGTACAAACTGGAATGATATTGCTCATTTCCGAATTGCGTCAATCTTCATACACGCCTCGCATTGTCTCGGTGTAAACTGTTTTCAGTCAACATGAAGGATAAGGACACGAAATGGCTAGTCTTGATGTTACCTTTGATGTACCCAAG
>CAIVEA010000300.1 GCA_903904765.1 uncultured Chloroflexota bacterium | reverse complement strand
TTGGTCAGATAATCATCCGCGCCCGCTTCCATCAGATCGTTGTAGTAGGCAATATCCGTATTATTTGCCAGCACCAGCACCGGAACCATCGAGACGCGACGCTTAATCTCGCGAACCACGCTCAAAATATCGCCGGGAAACACGCGGTCATCCAGCAAAATCAAGTCGAAGCGCGAATCGCGCAGGGTTTCCATTGCCTTATCCGGCTCACCTACCGTTTTGATACGGTAGATATTGGCATCCAGCGCCTTGACGAACGCCTTCCCCTCGGCGCTCACCAGCAAGATTTCCATCAGTTGCGCTGCCATGACCACTCTCGCTCTCCGTGTGCGAAGTACTAACCCGCACCCATTATAGCAAGAGTATCCACTCCACGCCCTGAAAAATGACTCAAATCATTACAATTCAGAAACCGACGGCAACCAAGCTCTGCCGATCAGCCCAAAAAGCCACTCACCAGCGCCAACAAAATACCCCCCGCCATCACGCTACCCAGTTGTCCAGCGGTATTCGCGCCCATCGCGTGCATCAGGATGAAGTTGTCGTAATCCTCATTTTGCGCGGTCTGCGCCGCCAACCGTCCCGCCATCGGGAAGGCACTGATGCCCGCCGCGCCGATCAGCGGGTTGATCGCCCCGCCCGTCAAGCGGCACAATACTTTGCCGAACAACAACCCCGCCACCGTATCCAGCACGAACGCGCCCAGCCCCAGCACCAGAATCAGGATAGTCTGCCCGTTCAAAAACTGCGCTGCACCCATCGTCGAACCGATAGTCAGCCCCAAGAACAGCGTGGCGATGTTGATGAGTTCGTTTTGCGCCATCTTGTTCAGGCGTTCCACCACACCGCTTTCACGCAGCAAATTGCCCAGCATCAACATGCTAATTAGCGGAGTGGCCGCAGGAATCAGCAACCCCACCGCCAGCGTCACTACCAGCGGGAAAGCCACCCGCACCCCTTTGGACACCGGACGCGGCGTGTATTCCATGCGTATGCGGCGCTCGGCAGACGTGGTGAGCAGGCGCATCAGCGGCGGCTGAATGATGGGAATCAGGCTCATGTACGAATAAGCTGCCACCGCAATCGGCGCGAGCAGATTCGGCGCGAGTTTGGTCGCCACAAAAATCGAGGTCGGGCCGTCAATCGCCCCGATCACGCCAATTGAAGCGGCCTCATTCAGCGGGAAACCCAGCAACCGCGCCAGAATCAGCGTGCCGAAGATGCCGAACTGCCCTGCCGCGCCCAGCAGCACCATCTTGGGCTGCGCCAGTAGCGGACTGAAGTCAATCATCGCACCCACGCCGATGAAGATCAGCAGCGGGAATAATTCGTTGGCGATCCCCGCCTGATACAGCGTGTCGAACAGGCCGCCGGGGTCAGTCATCCCCGTGACGGGTATGTTCGCCAGCACACAACCGAAGCCGATGGGCAGCAGCAGCACCGGCTCGTATTCTTTAACCACCGCCAGCGCGATCAAGATCACACCGATGGCGATCATCACCGCCCGGCCTGCGTCGAAGGCCGCCAGCCCCCGCGTGAGTTCGGTCAGCAGCGCACTACCGTCCATACGTCACCAGCACATCTCGATGATTCACATGCTGCCCCACCGTCACATGCACGGCTTCCACCGTCGCACTGACCGTTGCGCGAATGACGTTCTTCATCTTCATCGATTCCAGCACAACCAGCGGTTGACGCGGCTCTACATGATCGCCCGCTTTGACCGCCACCTCCACGATCACACCCGGCATAGGCGCGACCACATCACGCCCGTTAGCGGCAGGTGTCGGTGGCGGCACGGACGTGGACACGTTCACCACCGGACGCACAGCAACCGGCTGCGCGGGGCTGTCCGTGTCTTCCTGCACATCCACTTCATAGCGCACGCCGTCCACTACCGCCACCACCGGACGAATGCGACTGTCCGCAATTTCAACCTCAAAGCGTTCACCTTCTACGGTGACATAGAATTTCATCGTCGGCCTCGTCTCAACTGGTTGGTGCGTAAAACGGCCTGCCACGCGCTAATCAGCGGCAGCGCATGTCGGCGGGGCGCGGGTGGACGCAGGGTGTCCAGCGCGACAGCCGTCGCCACTGCCAGCGCCGCCGCCTTTGCACGACGGGCAGCGCGTTCACCCGGTTGTGCGGTCTGTTCCGCTGGCACAACCCCGGCATCTTCGCTGGCGGGTTGCAACCAAGTGCCCGCCCGCATCAGCAGCGCGATCAGCCCCCACAGCAGAAGGATGCCCGTGAACACCAGCCCCATACCCAAAACGGTAATCAGCAGCGCATCGTTCAGCCCGTTCATAAGGGGATATTCCCGTGTTTGCGCGGTGGGTTTGTGGTGATCTTCTCGCGGATTGCCCCCAGCGCGGCGATCAGTTTGGGGCGCGTCTCTCGTGGTTCGATCACATCATCCACAAAGCCAGCTTCGGCGGCGCGGTACGGGCTGCCCGTCTGTTCGCGGTAAGCCGCCACCAACCGCTGCCGTTCGGCTTCGGGGTCGGCAGCCTGCTGAATCTGCGACTTGTACAGAATATTGACCGCGCCTTCTGCGCCCATCACCGCCACTTCGGCGCTAGGCCAAGCGTAGTTGATGTCCGTCCCCAGATACTTGCTGCTCATCACCACATACGCGCCGCCATAAGCTTTGCGCGTAATCACGCTGATTTTGGGTACGGTCGCCTCCGAATAGGCGTACAGCACCTTCGCGCCATGCCGTAGAATGCCACCATGTTCCTGCTGAATTCCCGGCAGAAAACCGGGCGAGTCCACGAAGGTCACAAGCGGCAGATTGAACGAGTCGCAGAAGCGCACGAAACGGGCGATCTTGTCCGCCGCGTCAATATCAATCACGCCGGCCATCACGCTCGGCTCTTGCGCCACCAGCCCGACGCTGTGACCGCCAATTCGCGCCAACCCGATCACAGCGCAGCGGGCGTACAGCGGTTGAATCTCCAGAAACGAACCCGCATCCACCACACGCACGATGACCTCATGCATCTGATAATCCGCAGATGGGTCAAGCGGCACAAGGCGGTTGAGTGCCTCATCCATCCGCGCCGGATCATCGCCGGTGTCGAAGTGCGGCGGATTCTCGGCATTGTTCGACGGCAGATAGCCCAGCACGCTCCGGCACAGCAGCAGCGAGTCGCGCTCGTCCCGCCCCGCCAGATGTGCCGTGCCGCTGATCTCCATGTGTACCTGACAACCGCCCAGACTATCCTGACTGATGCTCTCACCAGTGACCGTTTTAATGACCTCTGGCCCCGTGATGAACATATACGAGGTATTCTCGGTCATGATGATAAGATCGGTCAACGCCGGAGAATAAGCCGCGCCGCCGGCACAGGGCCCCAACACCACGCTAATCTGCGGCACTACGCCCGAATACTGCGCGTTGCGCCGGAAAATCTGTGCATATCCAGCGAGGCTTTTCACACCTTCCTGAATCCGTGCGCCGCCCGAATCGATCAGCCCAATAATCGGTGCGCCATCACGCAGCGCCAGATCCATCACGCGGCAGATTTTGTGGCTATGCATTTCGCCCAACGTGCCACCGTACACCGTGAAATCCTGCGCGTAGACGTAGACGGTACGGCCGTCAATCTGCCCGTAACCCGTGACCACCCCTTCGCCGGCTATCTTCTCACCCACCGGCAGTCCGTCGCCGCCCTGATGGGCG
>CAIVEA010000299.1 GCA_903904765.1 uncultured Chloroflexota bacterium | reverse complement strand
TTGAACCTGATTATTATGTGAGCGCACTGATTTCGCCCACCAACGACCCGCAGTACGCCGAACAATGGGCGCTGCCCGTGGTGGGTGCGCCGACAGCGTGGCGTGTATTACCCGCATTCGCGCCGCAGATGACCGTCGCGGTGATTGACAGCGGCATCTGCGCGTCTCACCCCGATCTGGTCGGACGTGTGCTGACCGGACGCAGCTTCCTGTCGAACTCCACCAGCGTGAACGATGATTTCGGGCATGGCTGCGCGGTGGCAGGCATCATCGCGTCCAACATCGGTGACGGTGTGGGTATTGCGGGTGTAGCGCCCAACGCGCAAATTCTGCCGTTGCGCGTGCTGGACAGCGTAGGTGTCGGCACGTATTCCAGCGTGGCGGCGGCGCTCGTTTATGCCGCTGACAACGGCGCACAGATCATCAACCTCAGCCTCGGCGGGACGACCTCCTCGCAGACGCTGGCGAGCGCAGTGCAGTACGCCATCGGCAAAGGCGCATGGGTGGTGGCGGCAGCCGGGAACACCGGCAGCCAGACCGTCCTCTATCCCGCCGCTTATGACGGCGTGATCTCGGTGGGTTCGGTTGACCCGAATCTGACGCGCAGCAGTTTCAGCAGCTACGGCACAGGCGTGAAAATTCAAGCGCCGGGACGCGATATTCTCAGCACCAATCCGGCAGGCGGCTATACGCTCCTGTCCGGTACTTCGTTCGCTGCGCCGTATGTGGCTGGTATCGCCGCGATTGATCGCGCACTGGGGCGGCAGTTGGCGCTGGACGGCGGCATCGTCCATTTCGACTCGCCCACTGTTGAGCCGCCCGTAACCCCGCCCGACCTGAACCCGCCCACTACCACCGTGCGGGTGAGCGATGATGTGAAGGATGCGCTGGCCGCCAACGGGAATGCGCGGGTGATTGTCGTTTTGCAGCAACCGCCCGCCGCGCAGGGCATAGAAGCGCAGCAGGTCGCTATTGCACAAGCACAGGAGAGCGTGCTGGCTCAGTTGGCAGGTACGAATTTCGTGTTGGCGCAACGCTTCAAGGGTGTGCCATCCATAGCGGGTACGGTTTCGGACCAGAGTCTGGCGGTGCTGACGGCTTCGCCCGATGTGCGTGCCGTCTATCTCGATCAACCGATCACCCCGTCTGCCTCACCTCTGCCCAGCGTGGGCATCATCGGTGCGAATACCGTACAGACGGTTGATGGGTTGACGGGTGCGGGCATCCGCGTGGCGGTGGTGGATACCGGCGTGAACGCGGTTGCACCCGATATTGCCACGACCGATATTGCGGCACAGCGGTGTTTTGCTGCACCGCTGGGTTGCCCCGATGGGCAGGGTGGCTATGCTGACACGAGCAATCTGGCGACGGATGCGGTGGGACATGGCACGAACGTCGCCGCCATCATCACCAGCCCGTCCGGTGTTGCGCCGGACGCGCAGATCGTGGCGCTGCGTGTATTTGACGATCACGGCTTTGGCTTCACTTCGGACTGGGTGGCCGCGCTGGACTGGTTGAGCATCAATAACGCCACGTTGGGCGTGAAGGTGGTCAACCTCAGCCTCGGCACGAACAAACTGTACGGCCCCGCTGCCAACAGCGCCGCGCAGTCCTGCGATCCGAACTTGATTAACCCGCAAGATCCCACCTATCTCGATCTATTTGCGGAATACACCGCTGTGCAGAATGCGCTGAATGCGGGAATCACCGTGTTCGCCGCAACCGGCAACAATGGCAATTTGAACGGCATTAGTTCGCCCGCCTGCTTGAGTGGCGTGATTTCGGTGGGCGCGACCTATGCCCGCGAGAGTACCCGTCAGCCGCGCAGCAACACGTACCGCGATGTGAACGGTATCGCGTGGCCGGCTTGCTTTGACGAGCCGGTGCATGTGGACGACATCGCCTGCTTCAGCAATACCAACGTGTGGACGGATCTGGTTGCCCCCGGTGTGCCAGTCGTGATCGCCGGAACCAGCTACGGCGGCACGTCGCAAGCTGCGCCGCATGCGGCAGGTGTGGCTGCGCTAATGCTCCAAGAGCGCCCCAACCTGACCCCTGCCGAAATCAGCACAGTGCTCAAGTCCACCGGCCCGCTGCTGACCGATGACCGCGTTTCGCTCACTTTCCACCGCTTGGATGCGGTGGCCGCTGTGGATATGGTGCAGGCCGGTCTCGCGCAGCCCTTCTGCGAAACCGTGACCGATGTGCCGGTGAGCGAATGCGAGGCGCTGGTTGCCCTGTACACCAGCACACGTGGCACGGACTGGCACTGGACATACTTCAATCCGCCCCCCACCCGCCCCAGCGATGGCTGGCTGCAAGATGAGCAGGTGTGTTCGTGGACGGGCATCTACTGCGTTGGCGACCCGACGCAGGAAGATGTGAGCCATGTCTGGCGGTTGGTGCTGTCCGCCTCCAACCTGAATGGTCCGCTGCCGCCGGAAATCGGCAATCTGCCGTTCATGGATTACCTCGATCTGTCGGGCAATCAGCTAACGGGGACGCTGCCGCCGGAAATCGGTAATCTCGCCAGTTTGCAGACCATGTATCTGTACACCAACCATTTCACCAGCCCGTTGCCGGATCTGAGCAATTTGGATCAGCTGAGCATTCTGGAACTGGGCTATAACCAGTTTGCGGAACCGCTGCCCGAATGGGTTGCTTCGCTGCAAAACCTGACCCAACTGGGATTGGAATTTAACCAGTTCAGCGGCACAATTCCGGCTTCTTACGGTGATCTCCCCCAACTCACCACGCTCCGGTTGTTCATCAATCAGCTTTCCGGCACGCTGCCGGATACGTTCGCCAACCAGACGGCGCTGATCGAAATCAATCTGATGCAGAATCAGTTCAGCGGTGCGCTGCCAGCATGGTTGAACACGCTCACGAACCTGAGTTACTTAGATGTGGGGTATAACCAGTTTAGCGGTGCGCTGCCGGATTTGAGCGGATTGACTCAGCTTAACTATCTCAGCCTGTTCGCTAATCAATTCACTGGCGAAATTCCTCTGTGGATAGGCGATAACTTTGACAATCTGATCATTCTCTCGATGGGGCGCAACCAGTTCACTGGCACTATCCCCGACAATTTCCAGAATCTGAGAAATCTCAGCAGCCTCGAATTGGGCGAGAACCAACTGACAGGGGCTATCCCTGCATGGTTGGGGACGCTGTCGAACTTGACAAGCATCGTGCTGAACAACAATCAACTGGAAGGTGGCATTCCAGTTGAAATCGGCAACCTCGCCAATCTTGAGCAGTTCCGCGTCGAAGATAACCACCTCAGCGGCCTGATTCCGCCGGAACTGGGCAACCTGACGAAGCTCCAGTACCTGTGGTTGAGCTACAACGGCTTTGAAGGCGAAATTCCGCCCAGCCTCGCTAGTCTGCCCAATCTGGTTCCATATACGCCCCAAAACTATTCGGGTCTGTATCTGGACTACAACATGCTGACCACCAGCGATTTTACGACCCAGACTTGGGCGGACACCTACAATCCCGGTTGGGATGCTACGCAGACAATTCCCCCAAGCAATTTCACCGCACAGCAGCTCACGCCGAACTCGATGCAGGTGTTCATCACGCCGATTGCCTACAGCGGCTACGGTTATTACGAGATTGAAGCCCGCCCTGCGGTGGGGGATGTCATCACCACCCGCACCAACAGCCGCGCCGATACCGCGTGGGTAGTGGGCGGCTTGCAGCCCGATGTGGAATACCTGTTCCGCGTCCGCAGTGTTAGCCCGGTTAACCCGAACGGAGGGCTACCGCACCGCTTCGCACTGCAAAGCCCTTACGCCGATTCGCTCATCCAGCTACCCACGCTGACCGAAACCGGACTGTGCGCGGCTCAGCTGAGTATTCCGGTTAGCGAGTGTGAGGCGCTGGTGGCGCTGTACAACAGCACTGATGGCGATAACTGGAACAATACCACCCATAATAACGCTAACTGGCTGACCACCTACAATCAGAACCAACTGGTGGCCGCGCAGTTCACCACATGGGCGATTGATCGCAGCGAAGGCGCTACAGATCGCATCTTTGCGGATGAACTAAGCGATCTGGGTAATAAGCGCGATCTGGCGATCAACCCGGACGGCACCAGAGTCCTCGTCGGCGGCGATAATAGTCAAGCGATGCTGTACGATGCCCAGAGTG
>CAIVEA010000298.1 GCA_903904765.1 uncultured Chloroflexota bacterium | reverse complement strand
TGCACGGTTGCAGTTCAATGGAACAAATGATGTCTCAGATCGTCCGATCGAGATGACGGGGACCAATGCCACTGCTTACTTGAGGCATATCGGCGCTGGCAGTTGGACCCTTTCGGGAAATGTCACCTCTCCTGTTGATGGCAACAAGCAACTTCGACTGGAAGGCAATGTGGGCACGACGGGCATCCTTTCAGGAGTGATCTCCGACTCGCTCACGAGTACGAACAATGTTTTCAAAACCGAAGCAGGAGCATGGGCCCTTTCTGGGGACAACACATTTAAAGGTAATGTCGTTGTTGATAATGGGCAGCTAATCGTTAAGCACAGTCGTGCATTGGGTATAGGTCCTAAAACAGCCCAGGCTGCGAATAATGCAGGTGGAGCGAATCCCTACTTCATCTTTGATGGTTCAGAGGGTGACCTGACGATTCCTTCGGATATCACCTTCCGCACGAGCGATGTAACCCAGGGTGCTATCATCAATGTGGCTGGAAATAATACGATTCAAGGACAACTGCATTTGGTCTCTGGAGATGGTGAAACCATTCTGACCTGCACGGGCGGCAGTTTGACCATCTCTGGGGATGTATTTGCTCCGTCTGATACGCTTCGCAAATTGCGGTTCAGAGGCGATGCCAACGGGGAAATTTCCGGCGTGATCTCCAACGGGGTGACGGCTGGTCTGCCGCTATGGAAGGAATCAGGATCGGGTTCATGGTTGCTCTCAGGAAACAACACCTATACTGGTTCGACCACGGTTACGACAGGACGCATCGCCGTGGGTGGCGCGAACGGGCGGATTGCCCTGGGCGGAGGGATTATTATCAATGGCGGCACCTTCGCCATCACGAACAGCGAGCCCGCCTCTTCGTCGGATCGTGTGGATGATGGAAATACGGTTGCCATGAGCGGAGGCACATTCAGTTATGAGCATCCGGCTGACGGCCAGACCTACAGCGAGACGATCGGAGCATTGACCATTTCGAGCGGAAAGAACACAATCAGTGCCTCCCAGGCGGATCCGGCTTGGAATGCAACCCTCACGTTTGCATCGCTTACGCGTACCGCAGGAACGGTTGACTTTACAGGAGTCGGTTTAGGCGAAAACACGCAGAACAAGATTATCTTCACGACACCTCCTGTTGCCGATGACGCCCTCATAGGTACGTGGGCGACGGTCAATGGGACAAATTTCGCAGCCTACAGTTCCACGCGTGGCGTGTATGCCGCTGCGGCTGTTGTGCCGACGGGCATTGCCGCTACGGGCGACGTCGTCACCAACGAGCCGACAGCAACAGTGGAAATCACCCTTGAAGGTTCGGGCGGTAATAATACCCTCCAGGGGACGCCTGTGAACAGCGTCAACATTCTGAAACAGAATTCCGACTATGCCTCGACAATCTCGATGCCGAGTCAGACCCTCAAGGTCTCCGATATTATAATAGGGGCAGATAAGGCCGCCCTCACCCTTGGAGCATCCGCGAATGAAGGGCTTGTGATGGCGTTGAATGTAGGGGGGGACCTTGATCTGGTCAATGAGTCGTCAATCAGTGCGCTGAACCTAAATGCCGGTGTGACCAACAATGGTACGTTAGCGGCAGGACTCGTCAAGTGGGGCGCGGGAACGGCGAACATCGCCGGCCGTGCCAGCTATACGGGACAGACCGTGGTGGAAGCTGGCACGCTGGAATTCTCGAGCGGTGTCAACCAGACCCTCTCCGGCGCAGTAGTCAACAAGGGCACACTGAAACTCAGCGGTGCGGCTCCGCAGATGACCTTCTCTGGCACCATTAATAACACAGGCTCGATCGCGGTCAGCGGGCTGACCAACACCCTCTCCGGTATCATCAGCGGGTCGGGAACGATCACTAAATCCGGCGACGGGCAGTTGACCCTTTCTGGGGCCAACACCTACACTGGGGACATCACCATCAGCGGCGGCACAGTGATCTCCGGCAATAATGCAGCGCTGGGTTCTGTCGATGGAGAGACCACCATCAATGGGGGCACGTTGAACTTCAGCGCCGCTCGTGATCATGGTGCGGAACGTGTCAAGGTGCAAGGTGCGGGTGTGAACGATCTGGGTGCGATTGTCAACACGGCGGCGGATTCCATGAATGCGTTCCGCTTCATCACCTTGACGGGTGATACAACCTTTGGTGGTACGTATCGTTGGGATATCCGTGCGGCAGGCACGCCTGCAACAGCCACCTTCGATATGAACGGCTTCACGCTGACCAAGACCAATACAAACACGATAGCCATGCAAAATGTTTTGTTTGCAAACCCTGGTAACTTTGTAGTGAATCAGGGCCTGTTGCGCGTGGAATATGACACGAGGATGGGGGGGACGGATGCAAATACCGTCTCTGTCAAGCCGGGAGCGACATTGGATACGTGGAATCGCTACCTGCCTTCCGACTGGTCATTGTTTGCAGATGAAGGCGCGATCCTCTCGGCTGGAAGCAGCCAGTCAGTGACGCAAAATGTCTGGAATAGCTCGGTCACATTAAACGGCAAGGTCCATGTCGACTGCGCTGGCCTAATGAGTTACAACGGTATAGTCACAGGTGCTGGTTCGCTTCTTAAGAGAGGTGCATCGACACTCTACCTCAACAACAATGCGAATGACTATGCAGGGACGACAATCATCAGTAACGGAACGCTCTATGCGAAGTATGCTGGCTCGCTGCCAGGGTATAACGGTGGGAAAGTGACGGTTGTCCCCGGATATCTTCTCCAGGTTCCTGTGGCAACGAACGGTTCCGAATTTGGATGGACGTCATCGCAGATTGGCAACATCAGCCCCAGTACATTTGTA
>CAIVEA010000297.1 GCA_903904765.1 uncultured Chloroflexota bacterium | reverse complement strand
TCCCGCCCCCACCAGCAGCACGTTAGTCGCCGCGTTTTAAACGAACGCCACCGGAGTCCCGTCGGCAGGCACGTTGAACGGGATGTTTGCACCACCCGCCGCCGCGTCCGCCCCGTAATTGACATCCCAACTTTCATTCAACGCCACCTTCACTTCATAATCACCCGCCGGAATCGCGTCCGTCGTAAAGACGTACACGCCATCCCCATCCGGGTCTTGCAACCAGCTTCGCAGGCAGTCCGGCTGCCAGTCGCCGGGGCAGCCCAGTTCGCTCTGGAAGCTACCCGGGGCAACCGCAATCACATCCCCCACGCTATCCGCAACCCAGTGCGAAACTGCGTCATAGTAGAACTTCACGCTGCTATCCGCACCTAACTTCAACGGAATGTTCGGCCCACCCGCATCGGCGTTGCCGCCATAGTTCACATCCCACGTCCCACCCAGCGCCACCTTATACTCATAATCACCCGCAGGCAGATCGAACGTCCCCTGCCACACGCCATCGGCTTCATCAAACGTCAGGCCGGAGTTGTCGCAGGCGGGATTCCAGTTGCCCTTATCACCTTGATCGGTGGGGCAACCGAGCGCCGTCTGAATCGTGCCGGGAATGACCACCTTATCCGGTTGCGCCACATCCTTCGGCGGCACGATAATCGGCACAGCCGCAGCCGCCCCACCCGCAGGTGCTGGCCCGCCAATGATGGTCGGATCAATCGCAACCGTCATCACTTTGGAAGCCGAGTCGAAGTTGAACGTCACCTGCGCGTAATCCACCGTCACTTCAAATGGAATATTCGCGCCGCCACTCACACCGTCCGCGCCGTAATTGACCGTCCAACTCAGATCAATCGCAACTTTGGCCTCATACTTGCCCGCCGGAATTGCGCCCGTCACAAACGTGTAGATACCATCCCCGTCCGGGTCGGTCATCAGCGCTAACGTGCAGTCCGGTGCCCAGTCGCCATCCACGCCCAGATCAGGGTCACAGCCGATTTCGCTGTTATAGCTGCCCGGAACTGTCGCGGTCAGACCAGCTACCGCCACCGGAACGGCTGTCGGCTGAACAATCGGCGCAGCTTCCGCTGCCGGGTCGCTCACCTTCACATTGATGAACTTACGCGCCGCGGCAAAGCCCACCGTCGTCTTAAAGCCGTCTTGCGTCACCTCGAACGCCACCGGGTCACCATTCAGTGCCCCGCGTGCGCCATAGACTTCATCCGCGCTCTGGTTGAGTGCCACGCGCAGGGTATAGCTGCCCACAGGAATCGCGGTGGTGGAGAAGTTGTACACACCGTTGCCGTCCGGGTCTTGCAGCCACGCCCGCATGCACGTCACATCATCATTCGCCGCGCAGCCCAACGCCGTCTGGAAATCACCTACCACCACCACGATCTGCGAGTTGATGCTGTCCGTAATCCAGTGTGTCTTGTGGTCATAATAGAAGCGAACCGTCGCGTCCTGATCGAGTACCAGCGGGATATTCGCGCCGCCAGCCTCCGCACCTGCGCCATAGTTCTCGTCCCAACTGCCGTTCAGGGCGGCTTTATACTCATAGCTACCCGCTGGCAGGTTGAACTCGCCAAACCATACATCATCTTCGGCATCATAGGCCAGTCCGGTAGTCGTGCATTCCGGTTGCCAGTCGCCGGGGCAACCCAGCGCCGCCTGAATCGTACCCGCCACTGTCACCGAAGTCGGTGGGGCACTCTGATCTTGTGCGACCAGCGGCACACCCACCAAAAGGCCAACCACTAAAAGCAGGCTCAATCCTGCCAGAATCCAGCGATGACTCATGGAAAACTCCTTGCCAAAGCTATACTTCCCGAAAAAGCCATACCACTACATACTGTTACATATTGTATCTCATGGCTGCCGGAAACCAACGCAGTACGGATGAAAAATCAAACCCGATGATGCACCTTAAAAAGCGACTCCGCTTGAACAACACTCTCTGGCTGTATCTTGTCCTAGGCGGCCTGTTCGCCTTATTGCCACTGCTCGCCAGTCGCACCGAAAAACCTGCGCCCGTCACGCTGGCGCTGCCCGCCGGATTTCCCGCTGGCTTCACGCAGTATGCCACCGTGCAGCGCCCCGATGGGACACTGCGCGATCTGTACATCAACTCCGCCGCGCTATCATCCTACATTGGCGGCTATACGCTACCGAACGGCAGCATTCTCGTGATCGCCGCGTACAACGCCGAACGCACTACAGATGGTGCATGGCTGACCGATACAGACGGGCGCTATCAGCGCGGGGAAGCGTTCGGCGCACTGCATCTGCGTGCCAAACGCCCCGATTGGCCGGATAGCACCTTCGCGGACGATACCCGCAACGGCGATTGGAATTACGGCTCGTTCACCACCGCCGGAGAAGCCTACCCCGAACCTTTGACACTCTGTTTCCAGTGTCACAGCACTGCCGAAACGCCGGACTTCACCTACAGCTTCTCGCTGCTGGCGAAATACAAGCGCACCGGACAGGTCGTGTATTCCTTCTGCGACCAGACCGGACGCACCCCCTGTTAGGCGCAGTTACAGCGTGAAATGCCGCCTCAGCACCAGCCCTTCGGCATCATAAAAGCCCTCGCCATCGGCCTGAAGTAGCCCGTCATGATGGGCAAACAGCCAGTCCCACAACGAGTCAATCCGGCTCAAGACCGGCTCGGCATCTTCACCCGCCCACTGTGCCTCCACCGCCACAATTGCCTGTGTCGCTTGCAGAGCAGCCCGGACGCGGCTCTCGGCTGGCGAACCACCCTCCCCCACCAGATCGAGAAATTCGTCCAGATCATCCTGAAAAATGTCATCATCCGGCAGATTGATCTCCACCAGCGCCAGTTGTTGCTGCCCGTGCAGCAGCACTGCCAATTCGCGCAGTTCGTCTATCTCCAGATGATACTGTGCATCAAATTTACGCAGCCCAGCCTGCACCGAGAGGAAATCCAGCCCCTGTGCATCACCTGCAAAAAACCGGAAGAAATACCCCACCGCACACCCCCTCAACGCAGGACAAAATCCTCATCCACCTTCAGAGAGCGCACGAACAGCGCGATCAACCGCGCCGCCTGTTCCACATCGCTCATGGCGATCATTTCGTTCGGAGAGTGCATGTAACGGTTGGGTATGGACACCACACCGCAGGCCACACCCGAACGTGACAGATGAATCGCATCCGCATCCGTATACGAGGCGGACGGATTGATCTTCACGGTGTACGGGATGCTGGCCTGTTCTGCCAGTTCCATCAACCGCTGCGTCACTAGCGGGTGATTGACCGACCCCACCGCCAGCGCCGGCCCGCCGCCCAACTGTGCTTCACCGCGCAGTTTCTTATCCGCCGTCGGATAATCCGTCGCATGAGTTACATCCACCACAATCGCCGCCTGCGGCTGAAACTCGTATGCCGCCGTATACGCGCCTGCGAATGTGATTTCTTCCTGAATGGTCGCCACTGCTGCCACCGGAACTGCCGGACGTTCCGCTGCAAGCAAACGCAGCGCCTCCAGCACCGTGTACGCGCCGATCCGGTTATCCAGACTGCGCGAAACCACACGCCCATTCGGTAGCTCATAGGTGGTGCTATCAATCACGCCATACATCCCCACCCGCACCAGCGCCTGTGCTTCCTCTTTGGACTGCACGCCGATGTCAATCCACATATTTTCAATCTTCGGCTGCGGTTCGTCCGGCTTCATCAGATGGATTGGCTTTTTGCCGACGCACCCCAGTACATCCCCCTGTTTTCCGAGTAGCCGGATGCGCTGTCCGATCAGCACCGTCGGATCCCAGCCGCCCACGCCCGCGAACGACAGGAAACCGTCCTCATCAATATGCGTAATCAGCAAACCAATCTCGTCAATATGCCCGCCCAGCAGCACACGCGGCCCACTGCTCGCCTCCAGCAGCGCGTAGCTGTTGCCACGCACATCCGCCCATACCCGATCTGCAAACGACTCAGCTTCGCCGCGCCACAGGCGAGCAGGCGCGATTTCACTACCGGACGGCCCCGGCGCGTTCAAGAGTTGCTTGAGGAAAGACAAGCTCATAGCCTAACAATCTCCTTGTGTAAAAACCGCCCCTCCAGATGGAGAGGCGGTTGAAAGAACGACTAACCCTACACAGCACCGTCTATAGCGGCTCTAGCGGACGGGCAGATTATCCACCGGCCCGCGCAGCGCCACCGGCAACGACGGTATCCAGCCCACCGTACCATTGTAGATGACCTGCAACCAGAAAGTTTGCTTCTCCTGCACGCTGCGCCCAATCACGATCAGTTCTGCATTCGCCGGAATGACCGCAATCGAAGGCATACGCGGGCTGGGACGGCGGCGCAAATCCACGATCGCATCCGTCACCACGCGCACACCAATGTCCGCTGCACCATCAATTTGGTCGAACACGCTACCAGCAGAGGCAATCGCGCTGGTCGTCCCCTTCACATCGAGGAAGCGCCCAGACACCCAACCCTGCCGCCCGTTAACCTCGACCAGATACCATGTATAAGTGCCTTCGTCATTGTTCATCGCCAGAATCGAGTATTCCGTCCCCGGACGCAGCACCCCGATTAACGATGCCCCCAGATACGGACCGGTGCGGATCGCCAAGCCCTTCGCACCCTGCACCGTTCCCGTTGCAGGGACGATTACTGTTGCGGTGGGAGCAGGCGGCGGCGTGGGTGATGCCACAAACCCGACTGGTGTAGCCGTCACCACTACTGTCGTACTGCCCGTACAAGACAACCCGTAGGTCACGGTGGACTGCGTAGGCACATTCGTAGTAATGGTCAGCAGCGCCGTCCGCAGCCCCGCAGAAGTCGGAATGCAGGTGATGGTAATCGAACGCGCCACGCCACCATCCGCAATGGTGAAGGGCGGCATGCCTGCTGTAATCGCAAATTCCGTAGACCCAGAAATGGTGGCTGAATTGATGTTCAGCGCCGCCCCGCCCGTTTCGAAAATGGTCAGGTTGTTGGAAATGGCTGTGCCGATCAGCACCATACCAATGTCAAGTGTGGAGCTAGGCGCAGGGGTTGAGCCATAAGCTGCCGCCGTAGCCACCACATCGCAGCGCACGGTATAGTTGGCGGGGGTTCCCGTTGCAGAATGCGTCACCACGAGACTGGCACTAAAACTACCAACTGCACCCGCAGCACACTGAACGGTGATATCAGTAAACTGTCCAGAAGCCACATTCACCGTTGGCGACGAGACCAGCGACAACTGTGCACTGGCACCCAGCACCACATTGGTAATGCTCAGTGTCCCCGTTCCGGTGTTCGTCACGCGGATGGAACCGCTTGCCCCCGAACCGAGTGTGGTGCTAATCACGAGCGTCGAACCCGGTGCCGGATTCGAGGTATATGTAGGCGTAGTAGGCGCTGCCGTCACATTACAAACTACAGGATACGTCGCCGGACTACCTGCTGCGTTGTGATAAACCGTCAGCGTTCCACCACTAAACGTCCCCGCCGATGCCGAACTACACTGCACCGGAATATTGACCGATGCACCGCCGTCCGCGATAGTGAAAGTGCTGGTTGTCACCGACAATGGCGGACTACCCGTTACGCTATAGCCGGTGATCGTCAAAGGAGAACT
>CAIVEA010000296.1 GCA_903904765.1 uncultured Chloroflexota bacterium | reverse complement strand
GATCCGGCGCTGCTGCGCCCCGGACGTTTTGACCGTCAGGTGACGGTGGGCGCGCCAGATCGCAGCGGACGCGAGAGCATTCTGGGCATCCACACCAAAGGCAAGCCGCTGGATAGCGATGTCAAGCTGGGCGATTTGGCGAAGATGACGATTGGCTTCTCCGGCGCTGATCTGGCGAATCTGGCGAATGAGGCCGCGCTGAACGCTGCCCGCCGCAACGTCCGCAAGATTTCGATGCGTGACTTCCTCGATGCGTTTGACCGCATCGTGCTGGGGACGGAAAGCCCGCCGCTGTCGAACGAGCAAGAACGTAAGGTGGTGGCCTATCACGAAGCCGGTCATGCGCTGGTGGCGGCGCTCACCCCCGGTTCTGATCCGGTGTTCAAAGTGACGATTGTGCCGCGTGGTCAGGCGCTGGGCGTGACCGCTTCGATGCCAGATGATGACCGCCGCAATTACAGCCGCGAATACCTGACGGTTCGGATGCGGATGCTACTGGGCGGGCGGGCGGCAGAGGAAATCACGTTCGGGCAGGTGACAACGGGTGCATCCAGCGATCTGCGCCGTGTGACCGATATGGCGCGGCGTATGGTGTCCGAGTTCGGCATGAGCGATGCGATTGGCCCGCTGAACTTTGGTGATAATGACCGTCAGCCGTTCCTCGGCTATTCGCTCTCGCAGGGGCGTTCCTACAGCGAAGAAACCGCCGCCCGGATTGATCGGGAAGTGCGGAGCATGATTGACAGCGCCTATGAGGAAACGCTGCAACTGCTACGTGCCAACCGTGATAAACTGGCGGCGCTGGCAGACGAACTGCTCAACAACGAAGTGGTGAACGGGGATCGAGTGATGGACATCGCCGGGATTGTGCCTCTCGATGATGTGGGGTTGCCGCCTGAAAACCGCGAAAGCCTGCATTCGGAAGAATAGCATTGTCCTGACCCCTCTAAAAAACAGCCCCGACGTGATGCCGGGGCTGTTTTGTGTGTAGTGACTGTGAACTACTGGCTGTTTAGCTGTGCGCGGCGGCCTGTTCCGCCTTGTGCGCCGCGATGATGCCCTGTGCCAGATGCGCCGGAACCTGCTCGTAGTGGCTGAACTTCATGCTGTAGATGCCGCGTGCGCCCGTGATCGAGCGCAGGTCGTTGGCATAGCGCATCATTTCGGCGTAGGGAACCTGCGCCGTGACGATGCTCTTGTGACCCTGCGTATCCATGCCCTGAACGCGCCCGCGACGGGTGTTCAGATCGCTGATGATGTCGCCCATCATGGCTTCGGGGACGGTGATCTGCACATCCATGATCGGCTCCAGCAGGGCGGGGCCGGCTTTTTCAAACACCAGCTTGAAGGCTTCGCGGCCTGCAATCTGGAAGGCGATGTCCTTCGAGTCCACTGGATGCTCTTTACCGTCAAACACGATGGCCTTCACATCCACGATGGGATAACCTGCCACCACGCCTTCGCCCAGCACCGAGTTGATGCCTTTTTCAATCGAGGGCAGGAAGCTCTGCGAGATCACGCCGCCGACGATTTGCGTGCTGTACTGGAAGCCGCCACCGGGGTTCGGTTCAAGGCGCAGATGCACTTCTGCGAACTGGCCTGCGCCACCGCTTTGCTTCTTGTGGCGGTAGAAATCCGACTGCATCTGCGAAATCGTCTCTTTGTAGGGGACTTTGGGCATCACAATGTCCATGCCCACACCGAGATGCTTGGCGCGGCTGATGGCGAGGTTGACATGCGCTTCGCCCATGCCTTCCACGATGGTCTGCTTCACGTCCGGGTCTTGTCGCCAGCGCAGGGTGGGGTCAGCCTGACACAGGCTGGTGAGAATGGTGCCGATCTTGGCGCTGTCGGCCTGCGTCTTGGGATTCACGGCGATGGTGTACACCGGATCGGGAAATTCCGGGCGTGTGACCTGAAGCGGCTTGGCCTTGTTGGTGAAGGAGTCGCCAGTCTTGGTGGCGTTCAGCTTGGCAACCACGCCAATATCGCCCACATGCAGCGTGGTGACGGGCAACTGTTCTTTGCCGCGCATCACCAGCAGCGAGTTGAATTTCTCTTCGACGTTGTGGGTGGCGTTGTAGTAGCTGTGGCCGGACTGAATGTTGCCGGAGAAGATGCGGAAGTAATTCAGTGCGCCGACAAAGCGATCGTTGATGGACTTGAACACGTAGACGGCCAGCGGGCCTTCGTCGCTCTGCGGGGCGGTCAGGAATTCCTTTTCGCCAGAGGCCGGGATCACGGTCACGCGGCGCTGCGTGGGCGGCGACACGTACACCATGAGCGCCTCCATCAGCGGCACGGTGCCGACATTCTTCGCGCCGGAGGTCACGAACACCGGCACGGTTTTTAGGTACGCATCACGGGCGGCTTTACGCATCCCGTCGCGGATTTCGTCATTGGTCAGTGTGCCTTCCGAGAAATACTTCTCGATGTAGGCATCGTCAGCTTCGGCAGCGGCTTCCACCAGCCGGGTGCGGGCTTCGTCCGCCGTCGCCTGCAATTCGGCAGGCAGGTCGGAGCGATCCTTGCCGGGGCCATAGTAGGCTTTCATGGTGAGCAGGTTAATCACGCCGGAGAAGTTGGCTTCTTCACCGATGGGCAGCATCACCGGAATGAATTTGTAATCTGGGAAATGCAGGTGCAGGCTTTCCAGCGTGCGTGCGAAATTGGCGTTTTCACGATCGAGCTTGTTGATGGTGACGATGATGGGTTGCTGATAGACCTGAGCATATTCCCATGCCAGTTCCGTACCCACTTCCACGCCCGCCACCGCATCTACCACCACCACGACCGAGTCGGCAACGCGAATGGCGTTTTTGATTTCGCCTTGAAAGTCGGTCATGCCGGGGGCATCTAGCACATTGATTTTGTGATCTTCAAATTCGAGGGGGATGAGCGCAGTCGAGAGGGAGAGACCGCGTTCCTTTTCATCTTCGTCCCAGTCGGAGACGGTGGTCTTTTCCTCCACCCTGCCGATGCGGTTGATGGCGCCGGTATTGTAGAGCAGGGCTTCTACGAGAGTGGTCTTACCGGCGCCCTGATGACCCACCAGCGCAACATTCCTCAGTTTGTCACTCGCATACTCTTTCATAAACCGTTCTCCTTTGGGTGAAACGAAACGATGCTGGTTCGACCAGCCCTAGCTTTTTAAGAAAGTGCATTTGTCAAGGGTAGATTTTAAGGCGGGGTTAAGGGCTTGTCAAAAACAGGATGATAACAGGTGACAAAGATCGTGTTTTTGGGGTGCAAAACGGGCGGATTCTGTGTTTTGAGCGCCGCGTAGGAGCAAGCCGCCCAGCGCCTGTGCCAGCGGGGGCAATCAGGCGCTTTGCTGAAGTTCGGCGGACACGATGTCGTTAATCTCGTGGGCGGATTTCTTGCAACTCAGCCACACCATGCCGGGCTTGATGCCGGATTCGCAGATGATTGCCAGCGTCATCGGGCGGATTTTGCCGAAGCTGACCATGAACACGTGGTGCTTTTCGCCTTCCAGATAGGTGTGCGAAAACTGTTGTTCTTTGAGCAGCGCCGCCAGACGCGGGTTGTTGTGGTTGCTGGAGAGCGCCTGCCGGATGCTGATGAGGTCGCCGTGTTCCAGTTCGCCCACTGCGCTAATCAGGTTGTTGTCGGAGTCGAAGAAGCCGACAAAGACCGCGCCCACGTTGACGCTCAGATCGTTCATGATGGTTTCCACGCGCCGGAACTGGGCGCGTTTCATCATCAGCGCCAGCGGGCGGGTGGCCGGGTTGATCCAGCGTTCGCGGTCAATCGAACGTTCGCGCAGATCGGGGACAGGTTGCGCGGCGATGACGGCCTTCTGTACTGCGCGGCGGCGTTCGATTTCCAGATTCACGCGCAGCAACAGAAATTCGTAGTTCAGGGGGCGGTACAGGTAATCCACCGCGCCCAAGCGCAGCGCCGCCAGCGCCGATTTGGGCTGCAAACGATCATCAATCAGCATCACCGATGTACCGGGGCGCAAGCTGTCCACCACTGCCAGAAGGTCGAAACCGGACATGATGGGGAGATGCACATCCGTAATCACGAGCATGAATTGATTGTTGAGGATTTTATCGAGCGCCTCGTCGAAACTGGAGACGGGCAACACTTTATAAGTATCGCCGCTTTCCAGTGTATCTTTTAATTCCATACGCAGTTCATCGTCAGCCGAGACGAGCAGGATGGTGGGGTCGGTCATCGTGATTTCCTTTCCTGATGATGAGCATCAGGCGGGTCGTCAATGGTAGGTGGCTACCTGCTCAAGCTGGCTCACATCCAATAGCAGCAACAGTCGTTTTTCTGAACGCGCCACGCGGTTCACATACGAACTGCTATAGGACTGAATCTGGTCGTCGGTAATTTCGCGCACATCGTCGGTTTCATCTGCCACCAGCCCCAGACCGCCGGAGGGTGTGCGGATGGCGATGATGGGTGTGTCGAGGCGCAGTTTTTCTTCAGGTAGGCGGAAAAGCTGGCGCAGATTGACCACCGGCATGATCTGATCCCGCAGCGTCATCAACCCCATGATATTCGAGGCTGGGATTTCGTTGAGCGCCACCAGATGCAGCACTTCAATCACTTCGCTGACGCTCACGCCGTACCACTCATGACCGACGCGGAATGACAGGTAATTGTTATGTAGATTCTTAGTCACCATAAGCACCTCGCCGCTGTATGCGGTTGTTCCATTACTTATGATCCTACATCCAAATCGAAAGCCTGAAGCGTAGAGATTAGGTTCTCGTTGGCGAAAATATCCTTCGGGATGTAGTCGTCCGCGCCCGCTTCGAGTCCCGTCATGGTGGCTTCCGAGCTATCGGCGACGGTGAGCATAATCACGGGGATGACAGCGGTGTTCGGGTCGCGCTTGATGCGGCGACAGACCTGATAGCCGTCCATTTTGGGCAGGTTGACATCCAGCACCACCAGATCGG
>CAIVEA010000295.1 GCA_903904765.1 uncultured Chloroflexota bacterium | reverse complement strand
TGGTGCTGCTGGCGGCATCCATGATGACGTTCTCCTCCGATAGGGCGGGAGAGGCTGTCATAGATTGTTTTTCGGTAGAAAGCGGCGTGGCGGTGAGTGCCTGCGTGGGCAGCGGTTGTTGCGCTTCGGCTTCGCGCTGGAGCGACTCGGCCTGTGTGGGCGCGAATGCAACGGAACTCGCCATCGGCGCGACCTGTGCGCCGCCGTATAGCAGGGCGCTGAGGGTGATGAGCAACATAGCAGCGATGGCGGAGAGGGCGCTGAAGGCGGCGGGCGGCAGGAACAGCACACGCGGCGCTGGGCGGCGGGCGGTACGGGCATCCAGCGTGAAGTTGCGCGGCGCTTTACGGGTGGGCAGGGCGGCCAGCAGGCCGATGGTGGCACGCAGGGCTTCCAGTTCGGCACGCAGTTCAGCATCCGTCGCCAGACGGGTTTCCAGCGCGGTGTGTTCTGCTTGGCTCAATTCCCCGTCCACATACGCAGACAGGCGCTCGTAATCCTGATCGGTCAGCATCGGGTTGGCTCGGTTGATCTATTCGTTACTACCTTGACGAAATCCAGCGGGCAAAAGTTCCCGGAAGGCTTCTAGACAGCCGCGAATGCCCAAGCGGGCGCGGCTCAGGCGCGATTTGACCGTCCCCAGATTCGCGCCGGTGATGGCGGCAATCTCCTGATAGCTCAGACCTTCGACATCGCTCAGCACCAGCACCGCCCGCTGATCGGCGTGCAGCCCTTGTATGCAACCTTCGATGGCGCGGCGCAATTCGGCTTGCTGGGCGGCCTGTTCCGGGCTGATCTCATCGGAGGGCAGGGGCGGACCGTCGTCGGCATCTGCGCCCGGTAGATCGTCAAAGGCGGTGGCGGGGCGGCGCTTGCGGCGGCGCATCTCGTCGTAGCAGGCGTTGGTGGCGATCCGCAGCAACCACGCTTTGAAACTGCCGCCGGAGTAGGTTTCGAGGCGGCGATAGGCGAGGATGAATGCCTCCTGCGCGGCATCGGCGGCGCTGGCTTCGTCCCCCATGATGCGGTAGGCAAGCGAATACACGCCGTCCTGATAATGCAGGACGATCTGGTTGAAAGCGTTCACGTCGCCACGACGGGCAGCAGTGATGAAATTTTGCTCATTTGGCAGATGTCTCGCCATTGACAAGCTCGTATCCAGACCCTAAGATTTACCTGTCAGTAGCCGGTGTGATGGAACTGGCAGACATCCGCGACTCAAAATCGCGTGCCTCTCGGAGGCGTGTGGGTTCGACTCCCACCACCGGCACATAAGCGCCGCAGGAATAACAACCTGCGGCGTTTTGTTTATAGCGTGTGTACCGCCAGAACGCAACCACCGGACTGCCCACGAATGCGCCTCGCTGCGCTACAATAAGAGCTATTCTGTTCGTGAGGGTATGTTAGGAGGGCGTGACCATGCCCCCGATCCAAACGCGCAGCGGAAGCCAGTGGTTCGCCGATCACCGTGACCGCACCGCGCATGTCCCTGTTTCGGTTCTCATACACGGTGCAGGTGGGACGCATCTTGATTGGCCTGCCGAACTGCGCCGCATGCCGGAAGCCAACGCAATTGTGCCTGATCTGGCGGGGCACGGGCGTAATGGGCTGCCTTTGCGCCAGAGCGCGGGGGCGTATGCTGCCGATCTGGTGGCGCTGCTGGACGCGCTGGAGATCGAACGGGCGGTGTGCATCGGTCACAGTATGGGCGGGGCGGTGGCGCTGATGCTGGCGCTGCACTATCCCGAACGGGTGCAGGGCTTGGTGCTGATCGCCACCAGCGCCAAATTGAGCGTGAATCCGGCGCTGCTGGAGGGCTTGAGCCGCGATTATGCGGCGGCGGTGCGCCAGCTCGTTTCGTGGCAGTATTCGCCCACAAGCGAGATGGAACAGCGGCGTGCGGTGCAGCGGCTGATGGCGCTGTCGCCGGGGGCACTGGCGGCGGATTTCACAGTATGCAGCCAGTTCGATGTGCGGGCGCAAATCGGGCAAATCCGGCAACCGGTGCTGGTGGTGGCGGGCGACCAAGACCGGATGACCCCGTACCGCTTCAGCGGCGAAGGGCTGCGCGAGCAACTGCCGAACGCGACGCTGGCAACCGTTGCGGCGGGCAGCCACATGATGATGATCGAACAACCGGAGGCGGTGGCCGCGCCGGTTCAGCACTGGTTGATGGAGGCATGATGGTCAAGCACCTGAATGTGCTGTGGCAGGCGGCCAGTGCTGCATCGGTGGCCGGAGATTTTGTACGCCAGTCGCGCACGCACACTTACGTATTCCGCACCCACGAGCCGACGACGGTCTATATTCGCGCCGAGCAGACCGAGGTGCAGGTGACGCGCTGGAATGTGCCGCAGGTGGAGGTCACGCTGCAATTGCAGGCGGCGTTCGGCTGGCGCACGGCTGCGGAACAGGATGAGGCGGGCGTGTATGTGGTTGCCAAGCGCCGCCCGCTGCTGGGTGCGGCTTCCAGCGCGGTCATTCGCCTGATCGTCCCCGATGATGCTTATCTGGTGCTGAATCTGGATAAAGGGCGGGTGCTACTGGATGAGGTCACGGGGACGCTGCGTCTGCCGCCCCTCACGCCGCCCGATGTGTCGCTGCTGCCTTCCGGCGGGGCAGGGTAGTTACGAATTCCCACCTGCCATCAGCATCACCATCAAAAAGAGCGCTATGCCCAACCACGCCAGCGCCGGACGCAGTGGTAGCGGCAGGGGTGGCATTCCCAGCGCGTCGGAGGTAGTGATGCGCCGGGGGCGTGTGCGGAATACAATCCACGTTAGCGCCAGCCCGATCATGACCGCCGCCCCTGTTTCTATGCGCCTGATCTCGAAATCTCGCACCAGTACCCCCGCGAATCCGCTATCCTGCGGTATCCCCGCCAGCGCCGCCCCGCTGCATACGATGGATAGCCATGCCAGTCCGAATAACAACGGGCGCGGCGGTATGTGACCATGATGCAACCGCAGCACGGGCAGCAGGAGCAGCGCACAGCTTACGCCGCCCAGCACGACAGAGGGTGCGGCGCGGGTCGGCCCTGCCATGAGCGATAGGACAAAGGTCGCCACGCCCAACAGCAGCAGCGATAGGAAGGGCGTGAACAACTGCAATATGTCGGACGGCGGGGTGATGCGCCGCAGGTTGACCGGACCCAGCCATGCTTGCAACTGGGAGCGTAGTTCGTCCGAAGGGGCAGTGAGCAAACGCAAATTGGCGAGGAGGCGCTCTTTGTCACCCTTCGAGAAGTCAATCAACTGGAAGTTCTTGATGGCCTCGATTTCGGGTGGCAGCACAAAGGGCGTGGTGATGATGCCCACGACGGGTTGCGTCCCTGACAGCGCGGTGGCGATCTGGCTGCGAGAGGCGGCAGCGTTGAGCAGAACGATGGTGTAATCGCAGGGCAGGCCACGCGCCACCACATCCCCGCCGCTGTCCGCGATCATGGCGTGCAGGATGTCCATCTGCGGCTCATCAAAGGGCGTGGAAATGATCTGGAAGCGGATGGCGGTGCTGAGCGCCGTCTTTCGGAAAGACGGCGGCAGGGATGCGCCATACGTCCCCGTCCATGATTGCGTGCCGAAACGCGCCCACTCTTTGAAGGCAGCCAGAGTCGGGTCGGGCAGCCACCGTCGCCCGACTTTTTCCACCAGCCACACCACCACCATGACGACCCCCATCAACCCCATCCACACGGGGTCGGGCGGCGTGAATCCGGTCTGCGTCTGTTGTTCGCTCACGGGCGGGATGTACCCGGTAGCGAGGATGACCATCCAGAACAGGAGCGTCCAATAGGTGAATTGGCGCACGGCGGGGCGAATCAGCCCGATGTGATGCCGGAGCAACAGGAACAACCGCACGACGGGCAGCGCACGCAGCACTGCCAGCAGCGCGATTAGGATGCCGAGCGTGAACACGATGTCCGAGGCGGCGCTGATGGGCAGATCGAAGCGAAAGGTTTTGCGGGCGAAAAGGGCGGCTTGATCGAGTACCCAGCGCACTCCGTTGGCATGGCTGAACAACGCCCGCCACAGCACGGCGAACAGGAGCACCCGCCCGATGTGGGCAGCATCGGTCAACACCAGACCGAGCGCGGCACGGCGGATATGGGGCGGCAGCGATTGGATCAGCCAGTTCCGGCGCGGCAGTCTTGCACCGGGGTTTTCCAGCGCGTAGGCGACCTGTTCGATGCTGTCCGCTGCGTTCTGGCGGCAATCCACAATAGGCGCATCGCGCAGGTCGGACGGCAAGCGTACCGAATCCAGCCGCGCCACGATGACCGGCCTGCCTGCCGCCAGCGCATGCCGCCATTCGCGTTCCACGTAGGGCGACTCCAGCGACGAACGGGAAGCCAGCAGCAGCACGTTTTCAGACTGTTCCAGACCGTTGCGGATGTCCGCTTGCCAGTCCGTGCCGGGTTCAAGCTGTTGTACATCGAACCAAACGCGCAGGCCGCGCTTTTGCAGCCCTAACACCATGAACTCGGCGGCCTGATAGTCGTTGCGCGAATAACTGAGGAACGTCTGCCATTCCATCACGGTCAGCCTGTCTACTCGATGGGCATAATAGTTATCGTAGGGGAATCTGCGGCGGGCGCAACCGGGGTAAGGCGCAAGACTCTATCCAACTGGATGGGTTTTCGTAGGGACAGAGCGTTGTGTCCCTACGAAAGAGGATTGTTGTAGCTGTAAATCGCTCAGGTGCTGGTGGCTTTGTCGGAGTCGTAGCGGTGTTGAATGCGCTTGATGAACGAGGGCATGTGGCTGGAACGTTCTGGCCCCAGCGCCGCTTGCAGCCGCTTGAGGGTGTCCAGCAGGCTTTCGAGCGCGTAGGGGGATTTTTCGGGGACGGTGCGGAACACCGAAACCAGCGCCTCCTCCGCAAGCTGCACTTTGCCCAGTGCCAACCGCGCCGTGAGCAGGTCGGCATAGCCCCAGTAGTTGTCAATTTTGCCCTGCACTTCGCCCCACGCTAACTGCTCGACACGATCATAGGTGAGTAGCATCTGGTCGAGGTCACGCACCTGCGCGTACAGCAGCGCCAGATTGCTGTGGGCATAGGACGAGTGCGGCGTGGCCTCGCCCGCTTTTTCGTAGGCGGCAATCGCCTGCGTGATCTGTCCGCGCCGCCGGTACAAGCCGCCCAGCGATCCCCACCACGCTTCGCCATCCTCGTCAATCAGCTTGGGCGTGGAGGCCAGTGCTTCCAGCAGCAGCGTTTCGGCATAATTCAGTTTTTGTTCGCGCTCAATTCCCTGCGGCAGCTTTTCCCCGATGCGGCGGTTCACATAACCCAGACAGGCCAGCGCGGGCGGGAAGTTTGGCTCGGCTTGCAGGGCGCGGCTGAGATGGTCGCTGGCCTCTTGCAACTTGCCGGACTGTGTGTACACATAGCCGAGACGGTAGTTGGTGATGACGCTGGTCGGGTCCAGTTCGAGGGCGCGTAGATAAGTGGCAATTGCGCCGTCATAATCTCCAGCGCGGTATTGGCGTTCACCGAGGGGGAGCAGGGACAGGCCGAGATTGGCTCTGGCGGCGTTCTCGCGCTGGAGGCGGGCAGTAGTTTCCAGTTCCTCGCGCACGCGCTGGAGTTCTTCCTGCTTATCCTGCATCTCCTTTTCCATCTTCTCTTTGGCTTCTTTCAACTCTTTTTGCGCTTCGTTCAGGCGGTTGAAGCCCATGAGCGCACCCACCAGCGCCAGCAGCGGGATGAGCAGGCCGGAGATGGCGGTCACGTTCTGGAACAGCCCCAGCAGGTCGTTGGCGGTATCCAGATGCACGCCTACTTCGTCTGCCGCTTCCTGCGCGTAACGCTGCGAGTCTTCCGCCGCGTTCGCCGCTTTTTCGGCATTCTCGTACACTTGCGTTGCCAGTGTGTCCGGCATGGCGTATTGCTGCGGCAATGCCACAGTGGCGTACGGGGTGGGGGTGGCATCCTGCGCGGCAGCGGGGAGGGCGGCCAGCAGCGCCAGTAAGACGATCAAGCCAGTCAAAACGGAACGCGAGACGGTCATAGGATATGTTCCATTCCAATAGGTCGGGCTATTTTGCACGGGCAGGCGCACGGTGTGCTTTGAACAGCGCCGCCAGCCGCAGCCGCAGCGCGTCCGCACCTTCGTTGATCGAGACAGTTTGCACGCGCCCCGTCTCGATGATTTCCTGCAACTGTTGATCTTCAGAACTGCCCGCGTAAACCGCGTTCGCCAGCAGATCGGCAAAGCGGCCTGTGCCTTGCAGCACCAGCAGCGGGAACGAGAGTTTGTCGTCGGTGGTGCGGCTGTAGACTTCCTCGCGGGCGATTTTACCGCCGTTGATGAGTACACCGATGGCAGGATACGCGCCCTGCCCGGAGAGGGTGTGGGTGAGCAGCGTAATCATCTCGGATTCGTCGCCAAACTCGTCCCCGGCGGTGAGGACGAAATGCGAATGTCCGCTGTTCAACGGTGCGTCGGCTTCGTCCCCCGTGTGACCGGGGTAACTGACTTTTTCTAGCGGGGCGATGCCGATTAGCGGGAAGTTGAAGCGGGCTTTGCGCCGCCCGTCGCCGAGCAAAATCGGGATGCCGGCCTCCGTGCCGCCATCAATCACAATCGCGCCCTGTTCTTCGGCGAAGCGCACCAGCCCTTTTTCGACGAGGTTGCGCGTGGTCGCCATATCTTCGGGCGACATGGCAGACGCGCCGCCCGTGACGTAGATTGTCGGGCGCGGGCGGTCAAACCCCAGCGCCCGCCCCACCGCCACTGGATCAAAACGGCGCGGAACTTGCACAGCGAACGCGGCGCGGCCTTCATCAAACGGAATGACATAGCGTTTGTTTTTTAGCGGCATTCAACGGCCTCGATTGCCAATGTGATGATACACGGATTATGATTGCCCACTTATGTAAACCAGTATAGCGCAAGTGGGGACTGATGACATTTCAGACTGATTTGTTGCAGTGGTATGACCGCGCCGCCGCGCCGCTGCCGTGGCGCGAAAATGCTGATCCGTACCGCGTATGGCTTTCGGAGATCATGCTCCAGCAGACGCAGGTGGAGACGGTCATCCCGTATTATGAACGGTTTCTGGCAGCGTATCCCACCGTGCAGGCGCTGGCGGCAGCGCCGCTGGATGATGTCCTCAAGATGTGGGAAGGGCTGGGCTACTACAGCCGCGCTCGCAACCTGCACCGCGCCGCGCAGAAGGTGGTGAACGATCTGAACGGGCAGTTCCCGCATACGGTGGCCGGGTTGCTCTTTCTGCCGGGGATAGGGATGTATACCGCCGGAGCGATCAGCAGCATCGCCTTCGGGCAGGCCGCACCGCTGCTGGATGGCAACGTGATTCGCGTGTTCGCCCGTTTGACGGATTTGCCGGACGATGTAACGCAAACGGCGGTCAAAGATCGGTTATGGGCGCTGGCGGAAGAATGGCTGCACCGCGAACGCCCCGGTGATTACAATCAGGCGCTGATGGAATTGGGGCGGGTGATCTGCAAGCCGCGCAATCCGGCCTGTGCCGATTGCCCGATTCAAGCGCACTGTCTGGCGTTCGCCCGTTCTACTCAGGCCGAACGTCCGGTTAAAGCGCCACGCCCCGGTACGCCGCATTATGATGTGGCGGCGGGTATGGTGTGGGATGAGGTGGGGCGGGTGTTGATCGCACAGCGTCCGCTGGATGGGCTGCTGGGCGGCCTGTGGGAGTTCCCCGGCGGCAAGGCCGAAATCGGCGAACAACTGCCAGACTGCTTGCGGCGCGAACTGCAAGAAGAACTGGGTATCGAGGTGGAAGTGGGCGAGTTGTTTACCGTTGTGCAGCACGCCTTCACTCATTTCCGCATCACGCTGCATGCTTTCACCTGCCGGATTGCGCGGGGCGAACCGCGTGCGCTGGAGGTGCGCGACTGGAAATGGGTGCTGCCGGACGAACTGGAACAGTACAGCTTCGGCAAAGCTGACCGTGAGGTGATTAAGGCGCTGCAAGCCCGTCGCGGGATGCTGTTCTAGCCGTTATTTCACGGTGAAGGTGCAGCTTCCCGATTCGCTGGGGCGGTTCGTCCCCGGCCCGAACACATCGTAGCCATCGGTGATCTGTGCTTTCCACGTCACGTTGTAGCTGATGCTGTGCGACCCTGCGCTCAACGGCCCGTAGGGTACGAACCAGTAGACGTAGTAATTGCCGTCGGGCTTCTTGCGGACGGATGTTTTGAACTGCCGCCAGTTTTCGAGCAGCGTGCCATCCACACGCACTTCGTAAATCACGTTATCGAGGTGCTGCTGGATGTAAGACGGGTCGCTGACATACCAGCTCCAGAACACATCAATCGTCGCGCCTGCCGCGAGGTTGCTGGGCGCGGGTGCGCCGAAAGCGCGGTTGTCGCAGTAGGCCAGCACATCCACGCCTTCCTGCGAACCGGCGGTGCTGCCTTCGCCACCGCTTCCGGTGGATGGCGTGAAGGTCGCGCCGATGAACGGGATGGTGGCGGTGGGCGGGATGCCGGGGTCGGGCGTGAAGCTGGCGGTGGCCTGTGGCAGCGGTAGGTTGCCTTCTGCTGCAAGCGCCGTTGCGGTCAGTTGGATCGCGTTCACGTCAATCACGGGCAGCGCAAAGGTGGCTGTTTCTAGCGGCGGTGCTTCCAGCGTGAAGCTAACGGGCGTGGGCGTGCGTACCGAAGGCGGCGGGGTAGGCGTGATCGTGCCGCCGCCAAAGACAGCGGTGGGCAGCGGCGTTCCGGCAGCCAGCGCCGTCAAATCGGGCGAGGGTGTGGCGGTGGGGATGAGCGTGGGCGTGGGGTTCACGCGCAGCAAAGTGGCAGCAATCCAGCCTTCGCGCCCATCTTCCATGCGAATGTTAAACCAGCGGCCATCTTCATTCTGGCCCAGAATTTGTACGCCTGTTCCCGGCACAAGCGCAATGATGGCGGAGAACGAAACGCCCGGCCCTTGCCGCACGTTGACCGTTTCCAGCGACACCACGATGCCGCTAATGGGCGGGGTGGCGCTGGGCGTGGGCGTATTGGAGGGCGTGGGTGTGATGGGCGTGTTGGACGGGGTGAAGGTAAAGGTGGGCAGGGCGGTGCGCGACGGAACAGGTGTCGCCGTAAAGCGCGGTGTCATGCTCACGATGGGCGCTAAAGTGTCGGTGGGGATGGCCGCTTGCTGCGTGCCGCCTTCGGTTGTACAAGCCGCCAGTGCTGTCAGCGCCAGCAGGCCGATGAGAATGCGAATGTTCACCATACGTTACCCGTCATCTCCCGATCTTTCATCACTGTAGCG
>CAIVEA010000294.1 GCA_903904765.1 uncultured Chloroflexota bacterium | reverse complement strand
GGATTTCGTACTAGCGGATTGATCTTCCCCCCTCTGGCATTGTTCACCAGAGGGGATTATCTGGAACGCAGGAGATTGCGGTTCTGCTGCGTTCCAGCGCCTTCATCGGGGACTGAACCTCCTCTCGATGGAGGCGCTTTCTTGTTCGAGCTTACCGCTGCGTCCCCTTCGCGTCCTCGTCATCCGCCAGCAGGCGCTTGATCTCGACGGTTTCCAGTTCATCCACATATACGGTGATGGCGCTCCGCATGTATTCTGCCAATTGCGGGTGATAGCGGTCAAAATTGGCGCGGAAGCGCGGATCGTCGTTATACAGATTGCCCAGCCCGCGCAGCACTTCCAGCGGCGGCTCGTAGAAATAGCGCAGGTGGTTGTGCCAGCGTTCCACCAGTTCCTGCACTTCTGCGCTTTCGGGCGATAGGCCAGCATCCAGCGCGGCGGTCATGGCGGCATAATTCTGGTTGCCTTCTTCAAGGATGGCATCCTTCTTGGCCTGCGTGTAGCTGCCCCAGCGCCGCACCGATTCGTCCACCAACGTCGGCCCGTACTGCAACCGCGCCTCGCGGGTGAGTTCCTTCTCTTCTTCGGGCGTAATCGCCTTGAAAATTTGTTTCTTGCTCATCGGTTCGTTCCTTTCGATATGCCGAAGGGTATTTTCAACCGTGTGGATGAGTTCTTTCAACCGTGCGATGCGGTGTTGTAGCGCAGTGCGGTGGGAGCGCAGCGCCTGTGCCAGATCAAAATCCGGGCTATCAAGAATCGCCTTGATCTGTTCCAGTTCCAACCCCATCTCGCGGTACAGCAGGATTTGTTGCAAGCGCAGCAGTGCTGCGTCGTCGTACTGGCGGTATCCGTTGTGACTCGTTCGTGCGGGACGTAGCAGGCCGATGTCGTCGTAATGGTGCAGTGTGCGGACGCTCACCTGCGCCAGTTCCGCCACCTGCTTGACGGTGTACATGCTTTCTCTCCCTACAACTTGCGCTCTCCACCATCCTAAGGTCTAACGTAACGTCAGAGTCAAGCGCGTTTTGAATACTCACAAGGTTTGTTTTTTGATAGGTGCGATTTCTCATTACAATTACATCGTGTATAACTGATAAATGCGTTAGAATGAATGATGTAACGACATCTTGGGGCAAAGATGCGGCATCCTCAAGAAAATATAGCGCGGCATGCGTCATCCCTGTGGATGACCCGGCTGGAATCTGTTTGGCGTTACCTCACCGATCCCCCAGCTGATATTGTGTTGCCCCTCGAACGCGAACGTGTACGACTGCTATCCTCCATCCTCCTCATCTTCGTACCGCTGGTGACTGCGCTCATCCTCATTTTGCGCCTGATCTCACCCGAACATTTACATGCGCCGGTGCTATCCGGTGTGGCGCTGATCGCCGCTTATTTCGCCAGCCGCACCCGCTTTTACAATCTGGTCGCGTTGCTGGTGGTGCTGGTGATCTTGGCTGAACCCATCGCAGAGGCGCTCCTTATCCCGCCACAAACGACCCCTCTACCCTTTGTGGCGGTGGCTATTCTGTTAGCCGGCATACTGCTCGAAGGCTGGTACATGCTAGGCGTGACGGCGCTAACGCTAGTCATGCTCATTTTGCTACCTATTGTGAATATATTAATTGACCCCGACGATGCGCTGGTAGCGTTCATTCTGGCGGTGGTCACGGCGGTAGTCACGGTGGCGGCCAATGCCATCCGGTCGTTGTATCGTCGCCAAGTGGAATTGCACACCCGTCAGATTGAGGAAAGTGAACGCGAATTACGCCTGATCGCGGATCATGCGGGTGATATGATTGTGCGCTGCACGCCGGATGGTAAGGCGCTGTATGTGTCACCTTCCGTGCGGATGATTCTGGGTTACGAGCCTGCCGCTATCCTCGAACGTTCAGTTCTTGATCTGGTCGAAACGGAAGATCGGGCATTGGTGCGCGGATTTGTGCATCAGGTGGAGCAAGAGATTCAGTCTGCCACTTGCATCTTTCGGATGGTGCATCACAACGGTCGCATCCTGTGGTGCGAGATGCGCGGTCGCCGTGCGCTGCGCCATGATGGGCAGTACGAGATCATCACCATCGTCCGCGACATCAGCGACCGTAAGCGGGTGGAACAAGATTTACGCAGTGCCGAACACCACAATCGTGCCCTGATGAACGCCATCCCGGATGTGATTCTGGTGCTGACCCGTGCGGGCGTATATGTGGATGCGCGTTCCGTCGTGAAAGAAGACTTGGTTGCGTCGCCAGAGCGCCTGATCGGGGCACAACTACATGATTTTTTCTCGCGGGAACAAGCCGCCCCGATGCTAGAGGCCATTCAACGGGCGCTGGATACCCGCAGCCCGCAAACATTGGAATACACCATCAACACGCAACGCGGCACTCAGAGTTTCGAGGCGCGTTATGTCGCTTTAGATCATGAAGAAGATCAGGTGCTGGCGATCGTTCGCAACATCACCGAGAAGCAGGACTCCGAACGGACGCTGCTTCGTATGGCGACGAACCTGCGTGAACAAATGGCAATGCTGGACACGGTACTAGCTGCCACACCCGATTTGCTGCTCATCGTGAACCGAAGCGGTCAGTATATGTACGCTAACCCGACGGCATTGCGGTATCTGGGGCGTGATCTGAATCAGATGATCGGGCGTTCGTGGGACGAATTGGGGCTGGATGCCGCTGCCGTCGAACAATTCAACCGCGATCATCAAGAGGTACTCATCAATCGCAAAGTGATGTCGAACACCACACAGGTCATTTATGACGGACGGAAGATTGATCTGAGCTACACCGCCACCCCGATTCTGGATGGCAACGGGCAGGTTTCGACGGTAGTCATCACCATGCGTGATGTCACCGAGATTCGCCATGCTGAATCTGAACGACTGGAATTGGCCGTTCAGCGCGAACGGGTACAAATGCTGCGTCACCTCATCAGTGATACGTCGCATGATATGAAAACGCCGCTGACCGCCCTGAATACCAGCCTGTATTTGCTGCAAAAGTCCATGTCCGACCCCGATCGTCGCGCCCGTTACACCAGCGCCTTACAAGATCAGATTGTTCATCTGACGCAGTTGTTAGACGAGATGAGTGGCATCGCCAAGTTGGAATCCGGCAACGTAGTTTACGAGCTAGAACCGCTGGAAGTGGGAGCGTTCATTAGCCGCCTGATTAGTGACCACGAACCGCTGGCACTGCAAAAAGACCAGCATTTGAGCTTTGAGCGCACCGACTCGGCGCTGATGGTGCAGTTGGATGCGTCCAAATTCTGGCGGGCGGCCAGCAATATCATCGGGAATGCTATCAAATACACGCCGGACGGCGGGCAAATCAGCGTGCGCGTGTGGCGCGACCGGGAAAACGCACTGATCGAAGTGTCTGACACTGGCATTGGCATCGCCGCCGAAGAATTGCCACACATCTTTGAACGGGCCTACCGCGCCCGCAACACCGAAGAAGCCCACGCCAGCGGTCACGGCCTCGGCCTAACCATCACCCACCAGATTGTGCAGGGGCATGGGGGGCGCGTGGAAGCCGAGAGCGTGATCGGACAAGGCAGTACGTTCCGCATCATCCTGCCGCTGCTGCCGGATTAACCCGCCCCCGCCAGCACAGGCCGCCACGCGGGGAAGTTATCGTCGGCGCTATTATTCGTCAGGCGGCGCACATCTCCACCACACACATCCGAACCATAAATCTCCCAATCACCCGAACGATCGGTTTCAAAAGCGATATGCACGCCATCCGGCGACCATGAGAACGCCCAGTCATCAGACGAGGCGGAGGTGATATTCCGCAGATTCGAGCCGTCCCCTCTAGCGGCGAGGATTTCCACATTGTCGGTTTGCAGCAGGTAACCTAGTAAGCCATCCGGCGACCACTGCGGTTGCCATTCATCGGCGGTACGGTGAGCGAAATCCTGCGGTTGTGCTCCTGCCTCCAGCCCGATCACACGAACTTCCCAGTTGCCATCTGGTTTGATCGCCACATACGCGATTCGCGTCCCATCCGGCGACCACGCCAGCGACTCGCCCTCTTTGTCTTGGCTGTTCGTCAGGCGGCGCAGGTTGCTGCCGTTAGCATTCATCACATAGATCGCGCCGCTGCCATCCCGTTCGGAGGCGAACGCGATGCGTGTGCCATCCGGCGACCACTGCGGTTCGGTATCCGGGGCGGAGTCATCGGTCAAGCGGCGCAAATTGCTACCATCGGC
>CAIVEA010000293.1 GCA_903904765.1 uncultured Chloroflexota bacterium | reverse complement strand
GTTCCGCCAGCGCGAAGGCATTGGCATTTTTGATCTTGCGGTGCGTCTGGGCTGGAAAGGCACAGGACCGGTCATTGAGCTGGAGAAAAACCGGCGGTTGCCGCGCCCTTCCACCATAGACCGCTTGGGCGTGGCGCTGCGCCTCACCCCGTCGGACATCGCCTACCTGCGCGGGCTGGCAGGCTACGGCAACATCACCCGCCTGCCCCCCAAAGAACAGATTATCGCGGTGCTGGACGCGGTGGCGGAACAGGTGCGCGATTACCAGTTCCCGCTGTACATCACCGACTTTCGCGGACTCTACTGGATGATTAACGAGAACGAAGTCACGCTGCACGGGACGGGTTATAGTTCACTCGAATCATCTATCCGCAACTATCTGACCGTATTCGATGCCATTTTCGACTCGCGGCGGGATGTGCGCGGGCGCTTGGTCAATTGCGACCAGATCGAACAGGAACACGTTTTCCGTTTCAAAGCGCGTAATGCTTTCCGGCGGCACGAGCCGTTCTACTGCGCCTATCCTGATGTGATGGCTGAACGCCTGCTACCAGAGGACTACGAGCACTTCAAACAGGTGTGGGAACAGGTGGTGCTGGAACTTGGGCCGAACAAGTTGCTCTTTCCTTTCGGCAACATGCAGCACAGCAGCATTGACCTGACCATTTCTATTCCTGATGGACAAGTGTTCAAATTTCAGCGCGTGGAGCAGCAAATCCTGCATGTGGATGGCCTGTTCGACCTGATTTACTATCGTCCGGTAGGAACAGGGGCGGAACAGGACGCGGTATACCGCCATTTCGAGGCCAATCGCCCGCAAACTCTCGCCCATCTGCGGCTGTGGGAAATGGTGGATATTGATGCGCTGATCGCAGACTATAACGCGGATGATGTGCCATCATAACGGATCGGGGGTGGCGGGACAGGCTGAGATCGGTAGTATAGTGATTTGTTCAGCCTTCAGCGGGATTATGCCCGACATATCGAGGTCAGTTTATGAACCGTCTGATGCGTTTCTTGCTCATTCTCGGCGGCGCGGTCGTTGTGGCGCTCACCTTTTCGTTTCCGGTCTGGCGACCGTTTTTCGTGAATGACACCGTTGCGGAAGTGTTCCCCGGCCTGACCAGCGACCAGCAAACTGCGTTTCTGGCACTGCCGCCGGAGGTGCAAAAAGCCTATCAGGAGTTGAGCCGGACGGATGCGAAACTGGCAACTGCGCTGGTGCAGGCCGCCCTCGCCCCGAATGTAGAGGTGTCGCAGGTTGACCAGTCCATGCCCGCCATGACCGACCCGACCATCATTACAACGGGCGTTTTCTCGGAGATTGACCTGATTCACAGCGGCAGTGGCACGATCACCCTGTACCAGCTACCGGACAACAGCCGCATCATGCGCTTCGAGAACTTCCGCGTCACCAACGGCCCCGACCTGCATGTGTATCTCACACGCAACGCCGCACCGCGCAAACCGGAGGAAATCGGGCAGGATTATATTGATCTAGGGGCGCTCAT
>CAIVEA010000292.1 GCA_903904765.1 uncultured Chloroflexota bacterium | reverse complement strand
GAACTCGACGGCTATGATGTTCTGACACGCATTCGCGGCAACCCCGATCTCGCCAGCACCCCCTTCATCTTTTTGACAGCCAAAGCCGAACGTCAGGACATGCGTAAAGGCATGGAACTTGGCGCGGACGATTACCTCATCAAACCGTTTACCACATCCGAGCTTCTAGCCGCCGTCGAAGCGCGTTTCGAGCGTCAGTCTGACATCACCGAACCCCTCAGCGCACAAATAGACACCCTGCGCGACAATATCACCCGCGCCCTTCCCCACGAGCTACGCACGCCCCTTACGGGCATTCTGGGTTACACCGAACTGCTCCTGATGGGAACGAACGGGATGCCGGATGCCGAAATCCAATCCATGATTCGCCAGATTCACGATTCAAGCGAACGACTGCACCGCCTGATTGAGAAATACCTGATGTTTGCACAGGTACAACTAGCGATTAACGATCAACCGCGTATCGAACGCTGGCGCAATATCCACCGCTGTCAGGCCGCTAACGAAATCAAAAATGCAGCGACTGCCAAAGCCAAAGAAGCTGACCGTACTGATGATCTCGTACTTGAAGTGCAAGAGATGAGCGCCCGCATCCTCGGTGACAACCTGAGAGCCATCACCGAAGAACTGGTACAAAATGCCTTCAAATTCTCCAAATCAGGGACGAAAGTCGAAGTCAAACTGACCAAAGCTGACAATATGGTGCAATTGACTGTCACCGATCATGGACGCGGCATGACCGAAACCGAAATTCAGAACATCGGCGCTTATATGCAATTCCAACGCGCCTTCTACGAACAGCAGGGCTTGGGCTTGGGCTTGACCATAGCCCACCACCTCACCAACATTTACAACGGGACGCTGCGCATTGACAGCGTGCCAGACTCGCACACCACCGTCACCGTCAAACTGCCGTCGGTAACTTAACCTCATCCACCAAACAAAAAACGGGAACTGCGAGTTCCCGTTTTTTGTTCATCCGACGGCTTTAGAACAGCCCCAGCACATTCCCCTCTTCATCCAGATCAACCCGTTCCGCCGCCGGACTCTTAGGAAGACCGGGCATCGTCCGCATCTCACCGCACAACGGATAGATGAACCCCGCCCCCACCGAAGCCCGCACCTCTCGAATTGGCAAGCGGAAACCCGTCGGTGCACCCTTCAGCGTCGGGTCAGCGGTGAAGCTCAGATGTGTTTTCGCCATGCAAATCGGCACGCCACCGAAACCGTTCTTCTCGAAGGTTTCAATCTGCTTATCGGCTTCCAGCGTATAGTCCACGCCATCAGCGCGGTAAATCTCTGTCGCAATCGTCTCAATCTTGCGCTTGATTGACCAGTCCACTGGATACAGGAAGCGGAAATCATTCGGCTGATCGCAAGCCTGCACCACCATCTCCGCCAGTTCTGCCGCACCTGCCCCGCCATCCGCCCAATGCCGTGCCACTGCCACGCCCACCGCACCGGCTGCGGTTGCAATCTCGCGGATTGCCTGAATTTCCGATTCCGTATCCGTATTGAACACGTTGATCGCCACTACCGGATTCACGCCAAACTTCCGCATATTCTCCAGATGCCGCACCATATTGCTCGCGCCGACTTCAACATCTGCCACATTCTCGCTGGTCAATCCAGTATCCAGTGGCTTGCCGGGGGTGATCTTATACTTGCCTGTATGCGCCTTCAGCGCACGAATCGTCACCACCAGCACCGCCGCATTCGGGCGCAGCCCCGAAGCGCGGCACTTGATGTCGAAGAACTTCTCCGCACCGATGTCCGCCCCAAAGCCGGACTCAGTGAACACATAATCTGCACATTTCACCGCAATCATATCGCCCAGAACCGACGAATTGCCGTGCGCGATATTCGCAAACGGACCGCAGTGGACGATAGCCGGCGTATTTTCCAGCGTTTGCATCAGCGTGGGCTTGATTGCATCGCGCAGCAGCACCGCCGCCGCCCCCGCCGCCTTCAAATCCTCCGCCGTCACGGGTTTCTTGTCGCGGTCATACGCCAGCACCATGCGCCCTAACCGCCCCCGCAAATCCTCCATTGAAGTCGTCAGCGCCAGAATCGCCATGATTTCCGACGCGACGGTAATGTCAAATCCAGTCTGACGCGGAACACCATCCTCTTTATCGCCCAGCCCAATCACCACATTCCGCAAAGCACGATCATTCAAATCCAGCACCCGCCGCCACACAATCCGGTGCGGGTCGAGGTTGAGCGCGTTGCCGTGATGCAGATGGTTGTCAATCATCGCAGCGATCAGGTTATGTGCGGCAGAAATGGCATGAATATCGCCCGTCAGGTGCAGGTTGAAATTCTCCATCGGCACCACTTGGCTGTAACCACCACCTGCCGCCCCGCCCTTAATCCCGAAGGTCGGTCCTTGCGATGGCTGCCGGATGGTAATCACGCCGCGCTTGCCGATATGCTTCATGGCCTGTCCCAGCCCCACTAGCGTTGTGGACTTGCCTTCGCCCAGCGGAGTCGGGGTCATAGCGGTCACATCCACATATTTCGCATTCGGACGGTCTTTCAGCCGATCAAGCACATCCAGATTAATCTTCGCCATGTACTTGCCGTACATTTCCAGATCAGTCTCCGGGTCTAACCCGAGTTGTTCTGCAATCCGCTGTATCGGCAGCAGATGGGCGCTCTGTGCGATTTCAATATCCAAAGGAACGACTTTTGTTGCGGGCATGTTGAAGCATCCTTGTTTCAATAACCAATTGTTGTTGATTCTACGCGATGTATTCACAGCCCTGACAGTAATAAACGCCATGCCAACACTATGAACACAATCATCATTTTTACGCCACCTTATGCATCGGCGCGAATAACAAAACGCCTCCCCACCATGAAGCGGGAAGGCGTTTGAGCCAAGCTAGAGCGCTAATCAGCGAAAGGAGATTTAGGGATGCCAGCTCAGGTAAGGCGTTACGAAATCCAGCGTTTGCGGGATATCGGTGCGGAAACTGTAGCCGTTGCCGTTGCACTGCGCCGTGATACCGAATGAAGTGACCGAAGCAATCGTGCGCGTGT
>CAIVEA010000291.1 GCA_903904765.1 uncultured Chloroflexota bacterium | reverse complement strand
TGTATTCTTCACGGGGGGCTTGCAGGCCGCCGATGCCGATCACCACAAAGCTGATGATGAGCCACACCAGCGCCAGCAGCACCAGCCAGAAGCCCAGATTGTTGTTCTTGCGGCGGGTGTTGGGGGTGAGTACCTTCAGCGGCAGCGGCGCGTTCGGGGCGCTCAGGCGCTTGATCTCCGCCAGCAGTGCCTCCAGCGGGTAACTGTTGCTGAAATCCAGCGGGCGCAAATGGTCAACCAGTTTGGGCAGCGTCGTCGGTTGTGCCAGTACGGCGATCACATGCTGACCGTTGTCCAGTGCGCGATACAGGTTTTCTAGCAGCGCCGGATGAGCGTTGCCGGATGGCGAAAACAGCGCGATCAACAGGTTCTTCGGTCCGGGCGCGACTTCCGCGATCACATCTTGACCCTTCGCCTTCAAATCGCGTTCGATACGGGCGGCCAGTGATTGATCGTCTGGCGCGGCGGTAATGGTGAGCATCTTCGTTTCGTTCCTCCTCTAGTCGTGTTCAGCGGGCAGGTTGTCCACTGGTTTCCAAGGTGCGTATCGCGTTCACAACATCCCAACGGGCATTCTCATTTGCAATCGGCGCACAGGCTGGCAGTCCCATCCAGCCGTCGCGGGTGGCGGCAAATAACTGGTCATCACGAGTGCGCGGCAGCCGTTCAATCAGGTCGCTCAAGGGTGTGCCTTCCCAGCCCGCGCACACCTGCTGATACAGCGCCAAGCCCCGCGCCACCGAGTCGGCATCCGGCAGCACGGTGTTCACCACGACGGGTCGCGGATTGATCGAGGCTTCATACTGTGCCTGTGCGTTCAAGATGAACACAAACCCGATCACCGTGAAAAAGACCGTTCCCGCCACCGCCAGCAGTGCCACCGTCACCGTCATCGGGTTCAGATCGAGACGCTTGTACCCGCGCCGCGCAGACGGATACAGCGCCCATCCTAGCGCCCCCACCACGCCTAGCAGCGTCAGCAGATGGACCACCCCCGGCGGTTGCGACTGAATCACCGAGGCCGCTTCCGAAATATCCCACACGAAAGCGGTGCGTTGCGTCGTTCCGTCGGGCAGGGCGACATCCACTAGCGACCACCATGTGCCAGCGCGGTCTATTTCAGCGCCCGCCGACACGTATAATCCGCTGTCGGAGTCTTCGGCGGTCAGCCAGCGGCTGCGGCGGTCACGGCTGGGGTCGGTCATCTGCATTTTGACGGTCAGCCCATCCAGCGGTTGCCCATCCCGGGTAATAAGCGCGTCGTAGGTATTCACCCCCGGCCCGCCCGGTGTGATCGTGACGGTGATGCTCAAATCGCCTATGGTTTGCGTGGCGCTCGGAGGCGGGACGCTGGTGCGCCCCCAATCCGGTATAGGGACGGGCGTGGCGCTCAACTGTCCCACGCTGAAGATAATCATCGCGGCGACCACCATTTCCAGCCGCAGTGTGGGCAAAAATGCTTGCGCCCGCGCCACCAGTGGACGGAGCGCCGCTTGCGCCCGCGCATAACGCGCCGGATTCAGCGTCAGATGATGCGCCGCGCCGATCAGCAGCAGCGCCGCTACGAGGATTAATTTCAGCAACAGCGCACCGCCAAACGCCGTTTGCGTCACATCGGACGGCTTACCAATCCATAGTGCGGCGCTGTAAATCCCGCTGGCGATCACCAGCAGTAGCGCCGTCGTTGCCCATCGTGAGAAGCGCCGCAGCACTGCCAGCAGCGCCAACCGCCGCGCCTCACCACTGTAAGGGGCGAGTGCCGGAGGTAGCACCAACGCCAGAGCCGCCAGCCCACCGGCCCAGAAACCCACCGCCAGAATGTGCAGCCAATCGTTAAATACGGCAATCCAGGGGAGGATGAGTGACCCCGCGCCATGACTGCCCGCGCTGAACGTTCCCAGCACAATCGTCATCGGCCAGACGGCGGCGCTCCAGAACGGGCGCACCATGTCCGGCTGTTCCTCGCGGAAATAGTGACTGGCGGCGAACAGCGCCCCG
>CAIVEA010000290.1 GCA_903904765.1 uncultured Chloroflexota bacterium | reverse complement strand
TGAGCACCTTCAGAATCCTCGATCTGCAACAACCCCACCGCAAGGTTAATCCGTAGATCAGCCCGCTTAGGTTGGGCTTCCACCGCTGCTTCAAGAATCACAATTCCCGGTTCGCAGTCTTCAAGATTGTAGAACGCATCAACCACCATTCGGGTCAATTCGCCCTTATCATCCTTCTCTACCAGCGTCTCAAAAGTGTCCCACATCGCAGGATCACGCAGATCAATCTGATGGAGCGCCAACTGCCCCATTGCTTCCACGTGGTCGGGGTCAATTTTCAGCGCGGACTGTAAAGCCTGCACCGCCTCCAGCACCAGATAAGAATTGCCATCCTCATCATGCCCCGGTTGCGACTGTGATTCCCCCGCTTCGATAAACACAAACCCTTCTACATACTCCCGCCCCGATGCCGTCTGGCGCACAGCCCCTTCCGTGATATTCACACTCGCCGCATCCATGAACAGCAGCAAATCGGCATAGTGCATATCAATTTCGACTGTATCTACTTCGCGCTCAATAGCCCGTTGATAAGCATCTACCATGCCCACTACATCATTCCCCTGCCGATATAACTCACCCAGCGCCAGATAGGACGCAGAATGATCTGGGTGGGCACTCACACTATCCTCTAGGACATCGTAAGCACGCAGTGGATAGCGCAACCGCATCAGTACGGCGCTTAGGATAACTCCTGCGCTGGGCTGAACGCGCAATTCTTCCGCCATCGTTTCCACTTCAGGGAGTATAGCTTCGCCTATTACAGTCTCGTTCAGAGTGAACAAGGCTCTTGCGGTGGCGTGCGCCGCCACCCACGCGAACAAATCTGCTTGCTGATCGCCCACCAGACTCGTCAATTCATCATAGGCTGACCACATGGAATCCACCGACCACGACAGCCCCCACATATCGAGCAACAAATTCAGTTCCCATCGAAAATACACTTTTAGCAGGCTCTGCACAGTCGCATCTGACCATACCTGTATATCAAACAGCACATCTAGTGGGTTGGTATCCGTCACACTCAGAGCATCTGCCACTTCCTCTGCCAGTTCCGGCAGCATAGCAACCAATCCAGCCACGCTCTCGGCCTCACGGCTAAATGTCATCACCTCATCCGACTCGCTCAAATCATCTTCCAGTTCGAGCCTTAACATCCAGCGCCCACTTGCTTTTTCTAACTGCCCCCACAATGCGGCATTCTCATCTAGACCGTCAAGAATCCAATCATCCACTCCATATTGGGAATCGGTGATAGACCATTGATAGTCCTCAGTCGCCTCATCCTCAAGCCGGGCCAGCAACCGATAAACGCGAACCGACTGAAAACGTTCTAGCAAGACTGCCAGCGTAACACCCAACCCCATTGCAACTTCAGGTTCAGTCGAAGAAAGAATCGGCCACAAACCAATACGATGTGCCGGACGCAAAGCAGTTGTTTCAAGCGCCTTCGACATATCGCGACCAGAACCAAACATCGCCCGATCATACGTTGCACTTGATTCGGGGACGAATTTCCGTCCCGTGAACTTTTCAACTAGACTGGACATCATGACCTCCGTGCCACACAACGGGCACGCATTGAAAACCAACAGGACAATCCAACAAAACCGCCCCATTATGGATTAATGGGGCGGTTTACACCACAGGGAGAAAAACAGATTTAGCCGACTATAGCGACCTGACTCAGATCGCCACGAACCTGAACCTGCGTTGCCAGCACCCACCCGAAACCGAGCGATGTGTTGAGCTGCAACCACGTGTTATCCGCAGTACGCGCCACAATTGCAATCTCAACCGGGCCTGTCAAACTACCAATCGCACCAAAATTGGTGCCGGGTGCCGCATATAGATTCACCGCACCGAACAGCACAGCCATCGGTGAGGCCATTACACCCACAGCCACGCCATCTGCAATAGTCGGGACAGCATCAATGCTACCCCGGAACACCACGAATTCGCTATTGACCCAGCCCTGACCGAAGGAACCCTGTACGAGGAACCATACGCGATCCTTCGCAATACCCAGAACGGACAGCTTCGCGCCGCCGGGAACGGTGGCAACCACTGTATATTGAGCACCGGGGCCACTACGAATGTTCAGGAAGCCAGTATTCACAACCACATGTGCACCCGCAATACCCGCAGATACAACCTGCCCACCACCCTGTCCTGCCTGAGCATCGCTCGCGGACTGAGCAGGTGCAACTGGTGCAGCAGCCAGTTGGCTCACGTCAATCTCATCGGTAGCCGTGCCTGTGCGGTTAACAATGCTATTCACCGGCACCCAACCTTGCTCGCCAGTATCGAGTTCAATCTCAGCATACTGGGAACCTGAGCTAAAGCCTAACAAATATCCTTCACGGCCTGTGACAATAACCGGCAGATTACCACCATCCCCGCCGGGAGTAACGGTCATTCCAACAGTACCGATCACTAAAATGACCTGCCCGCTGGCATGCGACAAACGGAAAGTGAGTTTGGGGGCTTCAATCCAACCAGCACCCACATCCGGCACATCTACCGCAACCCACTCAAGGCCGTTTTTATCGGTAGTACGGCCTACAATTGCGTAATCCATCAACGAATCACGGAACAAGGTCGCGATACCCTGTGCACTATCGGAAGCAGCAACACGGGCATTGACCGCTTCAACGTTAACGATCGCACGGATGCGCTCACCGGGGCTAACGGTAATGACACGCCTTTCGGAGATTACAAACCGCTGGAGTGCGCCAGTTGCGGCAGGTGCAGCACTGGCAGCAGCGCCACCACCTTGCCCCGCCAGTTCAAGCGTAGTGGGTGTACTCGCAGCAGGCACAGCAACCGCTTCCGCTTTCACAACTGGGACGTTATCAAAGCTCCCACGCGGAACGCAGAATTCGATATTGACCCATCCTACCCCGACTACGGTAGAAACCTGATACCACACGCCATCGCTGGCCTGTCCAAGAACTGGCAGTTCGGTTCCGCCCACAACCGTCAGCAGAACACTATACTGCACACCCGGTCCGGTACGCACATTCAAAAAACTGGTGTTCACGACTAGACGGGGCGCAGCAAACGAGGTCTGTTGAGCCTCCGAAGCCATTGCGACTGGGGCAAAAGCCATAAGACCCACAGACAAAATAACAAAACTTAGAAGGAATACTAATCGAAATCGAGTGGTCATGCTTCGACTCCTGCTGGCTGACTGGTGCGAAAGAGGTTCATGTTTGAACCAGAGTATATATGAAAAGCGCAAAATGCGCCGCAACCGTGTTTCAAAACTCAAAACTACTCGATTCAAGCCGTTACTTCGTTGACATACACAATCCGCCCCTCGTGGTGGGAACGTGTAGCGGCCAAACCAATCTGGAGCGCAGCACGTGCATCCTTCGGTGTCACTGCTGGCGACTTGCCATCACGCAGACAATCCACAAAATGTGCAATCTGTGCAGTATACGCAGGGCCAAATCGCTCCGCAAAATATGGGACGACATCATAATGTGCACCCTGCCGATTAAGCAGCAAAACCGGGGTTTCCTGCAAATAGCCGATTTGCAGTGCGCCTTTCGTCCCGATCACGTTGCACTGAATATCATAGCCATAATGCGCTGTCCGGCTCACTTCCACATTACCCAACCCACCTCTTTCAAAACGCACATTAATCATAGCGTTATCAATGTCCCCCACATCCCGCAGTTCGGGGTACACCAGCGAGGCCGATTCGGTATAAACACGCTGCACTTCATCATGCATCAGCCAACGCAGCAGATCAAAATCATGGATGCCCATATCCAGAACCAACCCGCCACTTACGGCTGGATTAGCAAATTCGAGGCTAGTACGGAACGGGTCGCGCCCAATCGAGCGAATCACTACCGGATCGCCAATCTCGCCCGCATCAATACGCTGCTTGGCTGCCGCGTAACCGCGATCAAAGCGCCGCATAAACCCCACTTGGAACATCACGCCTTTGCGCTGTACAACCGCAATCATCTCATCCGTTTCCCGCAGGGTCAGCGCAGCAGGCTTCTCGCAAAAAATTGCACGTCCCGCTTCCGCGGCCGCTATCACCACTTCATGATGGGTGCTAGTTGGCGTAACCACCACCACAGCCTGCACATTCGGGTCATTCAGCAAATCATGATAATCCGCATACGCTTTAGGGCCTTCGACAGTCTCCGTAAATGCTTGCAGCGCATCTTGGCGACTATCCGCCACAGCCACCAACCGCGCAGATGGGAGTTGTGCCGCGATATACGAACCGTACACCCGCCCCATCCGTCCCAGACCGATCACACCAATTCCTATTTTCGCCATAGTCGCTCATCCCGATATGTTGATTATTCCGAATAGCTCTTGTACCACTCGCCCTGTACATCCGGCACGCTGGTGCGTAACTGCCAGCTTTCTGCCGATTGCACACAAATCTGGCGCAATTCCTGCATTCGGCTCTTTCCAGTATCGTTCAAAAAGGCTTGCCTCGCTGCGCCCTGAAGCTCAACGGCCTCCCCCCATACCGCACGCCCCACAATCACGCCACTTGCCCCCGCTGCACAAGCCATTTCCGCTTGACGTTTGAAGATCGCATACGCCACCCCGCCGCTTAGAATCGCCCATGGAACGGTGCAGGCGACATTCAACTCATCTAATGCCTGCTTCCAGATCACTTCATCCATGCTCTGCTTCGGGTCTACAGGGAACTCCAATTTAAGAACATCAACTCCCAACTGGCTGAAAATGCGTGCGCTTTCCACCACCACTTGGCGCAGTTCATCCACGCTCAACTTGCCTGCCGGATCAACGGAATAAGCAATTGGTTCTAGGTAGAAGGGAATATCGTGCCGGTTGGACTCATCCACAATCCGCGACACAAGATCACGTTTTTCAGTTGCCAGCGAATCATCAGGATGATAATAAAGTAGCAGTTTAACACCACTCCCCCCAACCCGCTTGATTTTAGCAACTGACCAGCCTTCGATGAACTTCGTGATTCGCTCACGCGGGTGCAGATCATAATTCGTGATTTCCAGCGGCGCGAGCAAGCCCACCTGCCCGCCGATCAGCCCGCCTGCGATACCCGAACCAATCCCATACACAGGATCGGTCAAAATCGCGCTTGCACTCGGCAGCAACGAAGCCTGAATCTGGCTCTTAAACGCCGTAAAATCCGCATCCGTCAACGGCTGCGGCGCGTGTTTATTCAACGAGGCCAGCAGATTTGCACGATGATCTATAGCCAGAATCACAAAATGACCTTCTGGCGTACTGGACTGCATTAAATGACGATACTTACCCGGACTGGTCAATCCAGACCTCCATATCCTGCCACAAACGCCTCGACTTCAGGCATCGTCGGCATAAAGTTCGCACACCCGTGCTTGGTCACAACAATCGCGCCGCAGGCATTACCCAACCGCACAGCACGATACAAATCCCACCCGTTCACATACCCGTACAAAAATCCCCCACCAAACGCATCCCCCGCGCCCAGAATGCTGTAAATCTCAACCGGGAAACCGGGGACATCTTGCTTAAACCCGTCTGCCTTATGGATTCGTGCGCCATCAGCGCCCCGTTTCTCGATCAAAATCTCTGGTCCGTAGCTCAACAATCGCGTGATCGCTTCTTGCGTATCACCTGAAACATGCGTATCCGATTGCGATTGTGTCAGCTTCATCTGCTCGGTACTGGTCAAAGTAGCAGCGTTAATCTCATCTTCCGTACCGATCACCACATCAACCAGACGCAGCGC
>CAIVEA010000289.1 GCA_903904765.1 uncultured Chloroflexota bacterium | reverse complement strand
CTGGTCAGCGGATTGCGTCACATCATTCGTGTTCATTTCCTGCAACGCTTGCGCGGCGGCCTCCAGCGCGGCCTGTTGTGCGTTGCGCTGTTGTTCCAGCGCGTCCGCCTGTTGTTGCAGCGCGGTTTTCGCCTCCGAAAGCGTGGCGAAGGCTTCTTCGGTGGTCACGTCCGGTTGCTGCAACCGATCTAAGCTGTCCTGAAGCGCCTGCAAAAGCTGTTCGCGTTCTTCCTCGGTCAAGGTGGGGTCGGCAGCAACCTCGGCGGTGATCTCCTTCAGTTCTTCCTGCGCGGCCTGCAACGCCGCCTGCTCCACCGTATTGTCGGAGATGGCCTCCGCCTGCGGATTCGGCAACAGCAGCAGCACCGCCAGCGCCACACCCGCCAGCGCCACGCCCGCCCATTCGCGCCAGCGCCAGATCAGCGGCAAGTGGCTGGAAGGCTGAACCGCCCGCGCCCGCACCCAAGCGTCCTCTACCTGTAATTGCAGCAGCCCCGCATCCCCCCGGATGCGTCCGTCTAGCAGTTCCAGCGCGGTTGACACCCGTTCGTTCAGCCCGAATAACAGATCAAAGCGGCGGGCGGCCTGCAAAACCGCCCTCGGCCACAGCCACACCGCCAGCAGCATCAGCACCGCACCCACGACCGCGCCAAGTGCCGCCAGAACCGCGATTTGCGGGGGCAGCAGCAGCGGACGGGTGCGGGCAATCAGCGCCAGCGCGATACCCAGCACCAGACCGGGTAACAGCGCACGCGGCAGCCACAGGCTAACCTGTTGCCAGCGTAACCGCCGATCCCAGTGGCGCACAGTGCCGAGCAAATCGGCATGGCGTTCGGGGTATTCCGGGTAATCAGGGTAAACGGATGGGGCGGCCATCAGCCTCAGCTCTCACTCTTACGCATACGTTGTACCGAAAACACCACCAGCACCGTCGCCGCCACCAGATAGATGATGGTGAAGGTGATCCAAGGCGAAACGCGGGGGATGGTCGCGCCCGTACTCGCCAGCGTATCCGTCCAGAAGCCGATCACCTGACGGTTAATCAACAATTGCTGCGTATTGATTGCGGTTGCAATCGGGTTCAAGCTGGTCAGCAGGTCGTTCAGGTAGACGAATGCCGCTTCGAGGACGGCGGGTTTGGTGCGAATGGCGGACGACAGAATGCCCAGCACGACCGACAGCACCAGCGGCACGCCGAAAGTCGCCGCCAGCGTGACCATATACGAGCGAATGCTGGCGGACAGGGTGCGCTCCATGATGGCGGAGAAGAAGATACCCACCGCGCCGAGCGCAATTGCCGTCACCGTCAAAATCACAAACGACAGCAGCAACTCGGTTTCGGTCACTCCGCCGAACAGGAACGCGATACTTTGCAGCGGGATGGCCGCCAGCAACAGCAGCAGCACATACCCCAACGCCGATTCCAGCTTGCCGATCACGAAGGACGGACTGGGGAGCAACGTGGTTTTGAGCAAATCATACGTCAGCCGTTCGCGTTCGCCTGTGATCGCCCCCGCCGTGAACGCAGGCGCGATGAACACGATTAGCATCAGTTCGATGCCCACCACACCCGAAAACAGCAAGCGCCCGACCTCGCCCGCCGCCGACCCCAATGTGCGGTTGGTGGCAGCCACCGTCAAATACAGCAGCACCGTGAAGCCACTCATCAGCCCCAGATACACCGTCAGCACCACGAACGCCCGCATCCCGCGCATCCGCCCGCGCAGTTCTTTCAGCATGACCGGATTCATGCGGAAGGCACGCAGGTCACGGCTGATGGTCAGCCCCGCCCACAGCGCAAAAACGATGGTCAGCAGCGCGGGGGTGAACCCGATCAGCGCCAAAGCCGCCCCATTCGCCACTACCAGCAGCCACACACCCACCAGCGCCCATGTTTCCCGCGCCTGTATGCCGACCATCATCACCAGCAGTAGGCTCATATTCACCTGCGCCAGCAGAATGACCGCTGCCACCGCCGCATCATCCCCGCCGCCTGCCTGCGCCCACAGCAGCGGACGTAAGCCGCTAAACAGCCCCGGCACGAGACCGATTCCGCCGATGATCGCCAGTAGCAGCACCGCCCCGGACAGGATGCCGTTGGCAATCGCCCCCCAGCGCAAAATGAGCGCAGCGCGTTCCAAACGCGCCTCACGCGGACTCACCGCTTCTTCGATACCTGTCGCATTCGGCACAGATGCTTCTGCGCTCATCGTTCAATCCTCATCTGATGTACTCTAGGTGACGATGCCTTTGGTCACGCGCATGAACATAGCTTCGAGGTCTTTCGTCTCCTCGGTGAAGCCTAAGATCGCCACCCCTCCGGCGCTGATGGCGACATTCACTGCCGCCACGCCGTCATCATCCCCTGTGAAATCAATCCGCACCCGTGACCGTCCAGCCTTCGGTTCGATCACCGCCGCATGAATCACACCCGCAATCCCGCTGACCAGTCCGGCCACTTTCTGCGCCGAGTCCTCGTCGCGCACCGTCACCATGATCTCGCGGTGCGGCATCAGTTGGGCACGCATCTCCTGCATACTGCCCTGCGCCACCATCTTGCCACCCTCGATGATGCCAATGTGCGTGCAAATCTCGCTCACATCCGCAAGGATATGCGATGAGAAGAAGATGGTCTTGCCCATCTTGGCGAGTTCCACCAGCAGTTCGCGGATTTCCACGCGGGCGCGAGGGTCGAGTCCCGAAGCCGGCTCATCGAGGATCAGCACCGCTGGGTCATGCGCCAGTGTCCGCGCCAGCGAAAGGCGCTGCTTCATACCCCGGCTGAGCTTGTCCACCATATCATCCCGGCGGTGAGTCAGGTCAACCAGTTCCAGCAAATCATCAATCAGCTTCTTGCGGTTGAACTCTGGAATGTCATAGCAGGCGGCGAAAAAGTCCAGATATTCCCACACGCGCATATCGTCATACACGCCGAACTCATCCGGCATATAGCCGATGGCGCGGCGCACCGCACGCGGTTCGGCCTGCACCGAATGCCCCGCCACCCACGCCTCGCCAGAGCTAGGCCGCGTGAGCGTGGTCAGCATCCGCATAGTGGTGGTTTTGCCCGCGCCGTTCGGCCCCACAAAACCGTAGATCGAACCGGCAGGCACTTCCAGCGATAGGCCGTTCACCGCATCGAATTTGCCGTACTTCTTGCGTAAATCTCTGGTTTCGATGATGAAGCTCATCCTGCGACTCCTGCCTGATATTCGTCGAAATACATTTCCACAGCCGCCCTAAAAACTCCCACGCTGTTCGATGCTCAAATCATCGAAGCGCGGGTAGCCCCCCGCCGTATCCGCCGCAATCCGCAGCAGCACCGCGTTCTGCGGGCCGAGATAGCGCGTCGGTTGCCGGATTTGCACACTGTTCCCGTCGCTAATGCGCTGATCTTCCCACACGCTCTGTTCCCAATTCCACAGTTGGAAGCCCAGCGACAGACTTACGCCCCGCGTGCGATCCAGCACCACCGAAAGCTCATTGACGGTATTCAGCACCGCGTCCGGCAGAGGGGTATAGCGGAACACCACTTCTTCCCCCGGTTGCAGCGAAAACTCAACTGGCCCCACTTCGTCCAATCCGGTCTGAGAGGAAACCGACCACAGGAAGCGATCCGCTGTAATCAGCACATCGCCCGCCGGCTGTACCACCTCCACCGGAATCTGCGCGATCACCAGCGTGGTATCCAGCGTGCGCGAACTTGCGCCCGTCAGATCAACACCCAGCGGCGAACCGTCCACCCATCCCGCCAGATACGCCCGATCACCGCGCCGCGTAACTAAATTATAGGGGTCATCCACCACTGTTTGCAGGAACAAGTAACGGCGGTACAGTTCCTGCTCATCAACCGTCGCATTTCCACTCCAATAGCGCAGTTCGTTGCGGTCAATCAGCGGGTTTTGCAGCAAGTCGTTCACCGTGGGTTGCGTGACCTGCATCCGGTAGGAACGGTTGAACCCCGCCCGCAGCACTACGTCCGCATACGACATGGCCGCAGGGGACGGTAGCCCTTCGCCGGGGAGCGTCGCAGTGAACGGCGCAACCTCGCCGGGGGCAAGTGGCTTATCCAGCGCCACCGACTGCCCGCGCACTAGAATGACCGGATTGTTGAGTGTCCACTGGCTATCGTTGCGTACCGAACCGCGCATCTCCTGTAAGCCGGATTGCACATCCAGCGATAGGACAGCCTGCCCGCTGATGTCCGGTTTGGGGAGCATCGTCTCGGCGCGGAAACCGACGATGAAACTGGCATCCACTGGAAACTCAGCGGCGCGGAAATCCCCATCCTGCATGATGGTGGTGTTGGTCTGCACGTTGCTGCCGAACATGCTCACACCTGTATAAGGTTGTGCCAGCGGGCGCAGCAAGCTGCCATCCGACACCTGCAAGCTGTACAGCGCACGACGCGGCGAGAGCATGCCCACCAACTGCCCCACCCGCGCCCGTTCCTGATCCGGCCATGTTTCCACCAGCGTCAAGCGGCCAATCGTGACCTCGTTGCCGCGCAGGTTGAAGCCTAAAAACCATGCCAGCGCACTGAACAGCCCGATGAACAGCGGGATTGTCACCCATGCCCATTCGCGGCGGTTGAGTTTGTTCAAAATCAAATAGTTCAACGGGCCGATGAGGGCGATATACAGCGCAAGGAAACCGCACAGTGGCAGCGCGTCCACCAGCATATCTACGCCGGGCAGGATGCTCACCGCATCCACCGCCGACGACGGGCTGGATAGACCATACGCCCAGCTGGGCGGCGTTTGCACCGAAGTCGCCAGCGCCAACCACAGATCATTCAAGCCGCCCCAACCACGCAACGGAGTGGCATTCGGGTTCATCGTCAGGTAATCCACCGTACCAGCACCTACTGTGCGCCGCGCCAGCAGCGGCTTGCCATCCGCGTCCTGCACCAGTACTCGTGCTACAGGTGAGAGCGTGCCGGTGGCGATCACCGTCGCCCCTTGCAGGCGGTCATCCCCCCGGCGCAACCAATCGGTCAGTGACGTGAGACCGTCCAGTGTAACGCTGGCGGAAGGCAACAGCGGCAGCAAATCAGTCAAACCCGCCGCCGTACTCTGCCAATTCGTCCCACCCGTCACGATCAAATGCCCGCCGCCCGCCACCCAGTCGGCAATCGCAGCACGCTGGGCGCTGCTCAACGCGCCGCTGTCAATGTCGTTGAACACCATGCGGTTGACCGAAGTCAGCGCGGCGGCGCGATCGGGCAGATCATCAATCTGCCAGTTGGCCTGCGACGCGACGAAGGCACCATCATGCACGCCCGTCATGTCCAATGTGCCACTGGCCGACTGGCTGAACACCACCGCCAGTTGGTCACGGGGCTGGAGCGCATGGACTGTCGTGGTGGTGGAAGTCACCAAGCCGCCGGACGAATCCATCAAATCCACACGAAACTCGGTTGCGAAACTGCTCAAGCCGATATACAAAAAGAGGGATTTCCGCGCTCCAGCGGGCAAGCTGACGGGGGCGCTGAAGGTGCTGCTGACGGCATTGGGTGATGTTTCGGGACGTACCACCAGATACCCCTCGATGGCGGCTCCGTCATTACTGACCTGAATCGCAACCGGAGTCCAATCATTCTCGCGGAAACTACCATCAAATCCGGGGTGAACGGTCAGCGTCACAGATGTGGACTGCGCCCCTAGCGGAAGCGCCGCCCCCATCAGGCACAGCATCAGGAGGATTCTCGCCAACCGCTTGACCATGTACTTACTCCACACGTTTCGACCACTCCGCTACAGTACACCTAATCCCGCCCGAAGGTTCACTGTGCAGGTTGCGAGAAAACGCCTATCCAAAAACACAGCGCCGTCCAGTCTGTGTAGCGTAGCACAGTCCGGCGGCGCTGCAAAATCATACTCATGTGCGAACGAAGCGGATACGGGATAAACCGCCCGCACTCATTCAGCTTTAGGGCAGTTCATACGCCCAGATGTTGTGGCCTTCGCAACGGGCATCCTTACCCTTGCCGACCAGCGAAATGCCATAGCTGCCCGAACGCTGCCCCACCTCGAAATCCTGAATGACCAGTTGACCATCCACGAACAGCGAAGCGCGACCATCCAGCAACACCAGAATGACGTAGTGCGTGTAATCCAGATCATACGTCCCATTGGCGATCGTATAATTGGAGTCTTGATTCTCGGAGAAGCGATCCAGCACGAAAGCCTCACCCGCGTTCGACAGGCCGAAGTCTATGTAGCGGACAGCTGTACCGTTGTTATCCGTCTGAATGCCCGCCGAGAAGGTGCATTGTTCCCACTCACCAAGGTTGCCCACCCAGAAACTCAATTCGCCACCAAACACCACATTATTACGCGGCATACGGCTGGCCAACGGCTGGAACCAGTTACCCTGTCCGGTGAAATAGGCATAGTCCTCGGTGAACAACAGATTGGAGTTGCGCGGGATGAAACCGAGATCACGCAACTGACGGATGACCGAATCGCCCTTAGTGTAATCCTCTAGTACAACCGACTGAACCGACCCGTTGTTACCGCTGCTGCCACTAGACGCTTCGTAAATGCGTACATTGTCGAACGACACATCGGTGGGGTTCACGTTGTTATTGTCGTCTGCAAAGGCTGAAATGCTCAACGCACCAAAACCTTCGGTATAGGTGCTGTCGTTGGTCTCCGCCACCAGTTGATCGTTCACATACAGCGCCAGATAATCGCCCACGCAAACAGCGGTGATATGGTTGCGATTCTGCCCCTGCTTGACTGCGTTCGTTTCCGTCCACTCGACCAGTTGAACGATTTCGTCCTTATCGGCACGAGTGATGTTGTAATAACCATCGCCGCTGATGCGGAAGTAATAGCCCGTACCGTCATTATCCACACCAGCGCGGCAGACCACGCCGTAAGCATTGTTGAGTTCTTCCGAGTTTTGCAAGGTGTCGGCTTCAATAACCACATCCGAGTGCGACTGGCTATTTACGCCCCACACAAGGCCATCAATCTTGGTGAACATGCGGTAAACGCCCTTCGCCACCTTCAGATTGATGTCACTATCTTGCTGATAGGCTTCCCAAGCATCCGAGCTGTCAAAAGTTTCGTCCAGCAGCAGATTGCCTACTGTCACGGTTTGCTGCCCTGCGCCCAATAGAGTTTGAACATCCCCTCCCTGAGCAGAGGCCGTCATCGTCCCTAATCCCAAAACGCCCAAGACAACCAGAAGCAAGAGAGCTTTACGCATGAGTTATCCCTTCGTGACCACCTATAAGTAACCAACCACCACAAGTGGGTTGGCTTAATGTTTTCCATTATAGGCAAATTTTCCATCCAGAATGCAACAAAACATTTAAGATGGACGGAACACGTAACCCACCCCCGGCTGTGTATGGATATAGCGAGGGCTGTCCGGCGTAGGTTCTAGCTTTTTACGCAACCGGCTGACGTTCACCCACAAATACTGGGTTTCCGCCTGATACTCCGGCCCCCACACTTTTTCGAGCAACTGCTTATGGGTCAGCACCTGCCCCTGATTCACCGAGAGTGTGTGCAGCAGATCATATTCGATGCGCGTCAGCTCCAGCGGTTTATTGTTCAGGAATACTTCGCGGCGGGCGAAATCAATGTACAGGTTGCCGAGGTCAAGTGGTTCGCGGGTGCGGTCTGGTATCCGGCGGCGCTTGAAAATCACATTCACCCGCGCCAGCAATTCATCGTCGCCGATGGGCTGCGCGATATAGTCGTCCGCGCCGATCATCAACGCCCGCACCTTTTCTGCCTCTGACGATTCATCTGCCAGCATAATGATTGGCACTTCCGTGCGCTTGCACACGCGCTCACAGATGTCCAGCCCGTTCGCGTCCGAAAGCATCACATCGAGGAATATGAGGTCGAGGCGGACGCTGGAAATATCGCGCAGCGCCTCCTCCCCGGAACGGTAACTGATGAGTTCGTACCCCTGATCTTGCATTTTGGACTTCAACCGCCCCATCAAAGTTGAACGCCCTTCGACCAGCATAATCGTCTGCATCGGGCGCTCGGACACGCGCCGTCCGGCTGGCACAGGGGTGCGCTGTTCGGGTGCAGCAACCGCCAGCGCAGGTTCGGTGCGGCGGGGCGCACCTGCACCCGCAGGAGAAGAGGCAACGAGTTGCAGCCCCCCCCCATCTGTGACGGGCAGCGCCATTACCACTGTCGTCCCCTGCCCCAGATGACTTTCAATCCACATCTCGCCACCATGACGGCGGAAAATCTCGCGGGACACATACAGCCCCAAACCTGCCCCATCTTCGTTGGTGTGGTAGCTGGCCTGATAGAACGGTTCAAACACCTGCGCTTGTTGTTCCGCAGGAATGCCTATGCCCTGATCGTGAACGGTCATCCGCACTTCATCATCCGTCGTCTGGAATTTGATGGTGATTTGTGCGCCGCGTGGCGAATAATTGACCGCGTTATGCAGCACGTTCACCAGTGCGATTTCGATGCGCGTCTCATCCACCAGAATAGAGGGCAAACGCGCAGGCGCATCCACCAACACTTGCCGCCGGATGTCTGCGAAAGCCCTGCTTTCCAACACGCGCTGTACGATGTCGTACAAATCCACTTCTTCGCGGTTGAGTGTAGTGCCGGAGACTTCGAGGTTGTACATCTCGAAGAAATTCTCCCACTGATGCCCTAGCCCTTCGATGTTCTCCTCCAACTGGCGCAGCACCCGGCTACGTTCGCGGTGGCTGAAGCGACTGTGCTGTTCGTTTAGCATCGTCAGCAGCCCGTGAATCTGGGCATACGGCACACGAATGCGCTCGGACATCACCGTGAGCAATTCGCTATGACCACCGTACACTTGCTGCCCGCTGGTGGCCTCGCGGATGATGCCGCCCCACCCTTGCCGCCGCCCTTCACCCTCTCCGAACGCCATGAACTCGACCAGAATATCGCGTTCCGAGTTCCGCAGCCCGATCTGCACAATCGGATATTCCTCATGCACTTCAGGGTTCAAATCGAGGACACGATTGATCGCCTCCACCAGTTCGCGGTACACTCGTTCGGGCGCATCGCTGTTCTGCGAGAACACTTGCAGGAGCGTTTCCGTAGTCTGTTGCAACACTTCTGAAGGGCTAATCCCGCTGAGTTCGGTGAACTGCGGGTTACAGAAGGCCACGCGATCGCTGTCATCCACGAAGAAAATACCCTGCGGTGTACTGCGGAGGAGCGCCTCTAGGCGGCTGCTTTTCTCTAGAATATCCTGAATGATGGTGGTGCGTTCCACTGCCAACCCTGCCGCATGGGCGAGACTGGCTGCTAACAATTTGGCATCCTCGCTACTGTACTGACGGCTGTTGACCATGCTGGCGATAATCCCGCCGATGAACCGCGCTGAGTCCATAATGGGAATTAGCATCAACTGCTGCCCGCGCAACGCTTTGAACAATCCCCCCAGCGGGTCTTTCTGGGGTCCCAGTTGCAGCGTAACAGGCTGCATCCGCCGTTCGTCAATTTGCTGGAGCAGTAATTCCATCTGCCCACTCTGCTCGATCTGCTGGAAGGCCTGCACGGCATCTTCGCCCCGCGCCTGCACCAACGTCGGCGCGGTGGGATCCATGTCGTACATCCACACCAGCGAACGGGTGACGTTGGGAATGTCCTCCACCAACTGCTGCAAATGCGCCGCCACTTCCGCATAGCTTTTCAGGTTGGTAAATCGCTGCCATGCGCGGAGCAAATGCTGGCTGGACTGACCGCTGATGCGCTGGCTGTGGTAATGGCGAGCGTTGTGCAGCGCCACCGTGAACTGTGACGAGAACAACTCGTAGATCAGCAAATCCTCATGGCTCAGTGGGGCACGCCCCGTCCCGAATACCGCCATCGCGCCGATCTTGTGTTCCTGATACGTCAGCGGCAGAAAAATCGCAGACTCCGGGATGGGGAGCGACGGAATCGGCACGTAATATGGGTCGCTGACCACGTTCTTGAACACCTGCACGATTCCGCTTTGAATCACGCGGCGGAACGGGTCGTACTCCTTCAGATAAACGATGCTCTCGGTCAGGTTACCCGCTGCCGCATCGCCCTCTTTGCCTGCATAGAACTGGTACGCATCACCGTCCGACAGCACAATCGCCATACCGTACAACTTGAAGGTGGCACAGGCGATTTCAATGGTTTCTTGAATGAGCGCAGGTGGTTCGGTGGCGCTGTGCATCCGCCGCGACAGCAGCGTAATCGCTTGCAAATTGTGATTGCGCTGCATCAACAGTTGGGCGCTGCGGCGTTGGCGCAAAATCAACTTGAAGCGGCGATTAAGTTCATCAGGAACGGTGGCGTTGGTCAGATAATCATCCG
>CAIVEA010000288.1 GCA_903904765.1 uncultured Chloroflexota bacterium | reverse complement strand
GCGGCCAGCACGGGCAGCGGCGCAATCACCGTCTGTCCGGCCTGCAACTGCACATCACAGAAAACGCTTAAAGTGCGATCAGTGCTAAAATCCCACCACTCAATCGGCACAGAGCACTCGTGGCTGACCGCCACATACACCCGGTCATCCTGCTCGATGGTGCTGATGCCAACGCCACCTGCCCCGTTTGTGCCCGAACGCACCTGCCCGCTGGCAAAATGCGTATCCGCCCAGCGGTTGTTCACCTGTGTATCCACTTCCGAACGGACATTGACCGTGCAGGATGCATCCGCAGACAGCGACCAGCGCATAAAAGCGAGGTGCAAACGGGCGAAACTGACGATCCGTTCCGAATGCAGGTGCAGCGTAATGCCCGTGCGGGTGCGCCATTCCAGTGATTGCACCAGCACACCCCGGCGCATATCCAGTGACCGGACGTATGCGGCGGCGTTCTCTACTGTCAAGGATTCACCATCCACATCCAGCGTCAGCGCCGTCCACGCGGGCAGCGCGATCATCTCCCGATCCAGAATGCCACCGGTTGGAGAGTCGTACAGGCCGTTGATATAGCAACCGACCACCCCTTTGAGCAGCGGTGACACGCTCTCCGGCGCGCCCCGCACCCCCATATAGCCATTCGCCAGCGCGAAGACGGTGGCTTTGCTCACTTCATCGTCGGGGCGGTAGCCAGCGCGATCATGGATAATCCAACCGTCTTGGTAGTCGTAGGTGAACATGGGGGACGATGACCTCCATCGTATAGCCGGAAATCAGACATTGATGGGATTATAGCGCGTGTCCAATACGCCATGTGTACCCGCAACTTTCCACCCACCGCCGCGTATAATGAGAGCAAATAGCTTACGTGACAAGGGAATACAGCCCATGCAAAGCGCACCCAAACTATTAGTGACCATCATCATCTGGAGCTGCATCACGGGCATCAGCATCGCGGCGCTCATCAGTATGGGGCGAAGTGACCCGCAGGTTGCGGTGGTTATCTGTGCGATTGCGCTCATCACCGCCACCATCAGCACCACGCAAATCTGGAATACTGGCACAGAATCCAACCGTGAAGCGGAGAAAATCAAGCGCCAAAGCCGGGTTGACCGCCTGCTCAAACGCATGAGTGACCGTGACCTCGAAGAACTGCGGGCGCGCCTGAGCGACGGGGATGGCGAGATCGTCTCGCTCGAAGATTTACAGGAGCAGCACGAACAACAGTTTCGCCGCTAAAGCTCACAAAACCAAAATTCATAAATTTGCTGATGTAGATTAGACTATTTACCCCATGCCCCCATCTTTGATATATACTCTATACACGTATAAAGACAGGGGATTAATTGTCCGTGACTCAGTCTTTGCTTCATCGTGGTGAAACTAACACAACGATCAACGATCACTTAGCCGAAGCCGAAGGGTTTGTTAAAACGGCATTGGACGCGATGAGCGCCCATATCGCCATCCTCGACGAGTCGGGGGAAATTGTGCATGTCAACCGTGCATGGCGGCGCTTCGGCGAAGAAAACGGGTTCAGTGACCCGAATTATGGCATCGGTACGAACTACTACGATGTGTGTATGCGTGCCGCCGCCTATGCCGAAGATGCGCGGTTAGTGTCGCAAGGGATTCGCAGTGTTCGCCTGCGCGAAACCGAAGAATTTCATCTGGAATACCCTTGCCATAGCCCCACCCAAAAACGCTGGTATGTAGTACGCATCTCGCGATTCTCGTGGTACGGCATCACGCGCCTGATCGTCGCCCATCAGAATGTGAGCGAAGTCAAACGGGTGCAGATTGAACTGGAAGACAGCAAACGCTGGCTGGAAGCCGTGTTGAACAGCCTTGTGGATGGCGTGATTACCTTCGATTCAAACGGCATCATTCGCTCCTTAAATCCGGCTGGCACGTATATCTTCGGCTATGAAACGGGTGAGATCATCGGTTGCGATGTGCGCCGCTTGCTGCCCACGCTTGACCCGAACGCCAACCGTTCGGCACTGGTCGAATTCATCGAAAGCATCGGCGGGCTGGGGGATGAAGTGGAAGGCCGCCGCAAAGATGGCAGCATCTTCCCGATGTATTTCGCCGTCAGTCAGGTAATTATGGAAGGGCAACGCCTGTTCACCGCCATCGTGCAGGACTTCACCGAGCGCAAATTCCTCGAATCGCAGTTGTGGGACAAAGAACGCCTGAATCTGGCGCTGGAAAAAGAGCGCGAACTGCGCGACCTGAAGAACCGCTTCATCTCGATGATGTCCCACGATCTGCGTACGCCACTGGCTTCGATCCGGCTGGCGAACAGTATGCTTCAGCAATACGGGGATCGTTCCACTGAGGAAGAAAAACAGGAGTCCTACGAAACGATCAATCAGCAGGTGGAATACCTGAACGAGATGATCGCCGATGTGTTGACCATCAGCCGTACCGATTTCACCGGGACGGAACTGGAACTGGAAATATTTGACCTCGAAACCTATTGCCGCGATATTCTGGAGGAACTGGAACTGGTGTATCGCAACCAGCGTCAGTTGATCTTCAACGGCACGGAACGGCGCATCGAAGTGCGCCTTGACCGCAAGCTGATGCGCCGCGCCATCACCAACCTGCTCACCAACGCTATCAAATATTCGCCCGAAGGCAAACCCGTCATGCTGGAAGTGACCTGCGGCGACGGCAGCGCGTTCATCCGTGTGCGCGATCAGGGCATTGGCATCCCCGAAGAAGACCAGAAGCACCTGTTCGAGCCGTTCCACCGCGCTTCCAACGTGGGCAAAATACAGGGGACGGGACTGGGGCTGGCGATTGCCAAGCAAGCCGTAGACTTGCACGGCGGCGAGATCAGCGTCGAAAGCCGCGCCGGAGTGGGAACAACCTTTGTGATCCGGTTGCCCGCCCCAAAATGTTGAGTTTCTAAGGAACGCCTCATCCGGTTCTAAAGCGACTCCTGCGCGGCTGGTCTAAGCTGTTCACAGCACTTCACACGAGGAGATAAAGTATGTCGCATCCGTTCTCTATCCTGGACGGTCATAACTATATGAGTCTGACCACCTTTCGCAAATCCGGCGAAGGTGTCCCCACTGCGGTCTGGTTCGCCCGCGAAGGGGATGTGCTATACATGACCACCATGCGCGAAGCGGGCAAGGCCAAGCGCATCCGCCACACGCCCCGTGTGACCATGACCCCGTGCAAGGGCAACGGCGAACTGCTGGGCAGCGAGAAGGTAGAAGGGGTTATCCGCGTGCTGGATGCGAACGAGAGTCAGGCTGCAAAAGACGCGCTGAAGCACAAATACGGTTTCCAGTTGCAGATGTTCAACCTGATGGGCTGGGTCACTCGTTCGCTCAACAACCGCATCTATCTGGAAATCAAACCCACCAGTTAGCTTGAACCCGATCATGACCGGCCACCCCCGGTAGAAATGGACAGCAATGCCCAACTTCATCCAGCGGGTGATGCACCCGGAACGTTATCACGGTCATGGCAAGCAACCGCCCTTCTTCGAGGGGTGGTACTTCAAGCTGATTGATGCAGATGAACAGCACAAATACGCGGTCATCCCCGGAATCTTCCTCAGCCACAACCGCGACAAACATCACGCTTTCATACAGGTGCTGGATGGGCGAACCGGCGCATCAGCTTACTTCAGCTTCCCGCCGGAAGCCTTCCGCGCCGCCGAAGATTCCTTCGATGTGCAAATCGGTGACAACCACTTCAGCGCCGATGGCATCCGGCTGCGGCTGGAAGGCACGGAACTGGCGCTGAAGGGTGATTTGCGTTTTAGCGGTGGCACGGGCTGGCCGGTTACATGGCGTTCGCCGGGGATTATGGGCTGGTACGGCTGGCTGACCTTCATGGAATGCTATCACGGCATCGTCAGCTTCGATCATCTGCTGAACGGGGCGCTGACACTGAACGAGCATCCGATGGATTTCAGCGGAGGACGCGGCTACCTCGAAAAAGACTGGGGACAGTCATTCCCGTCGGCATGGGTGTGGATGCAAACCAACCACTTCCGCACCCCCGGCACGTCGTTTGTGGCCTCGCTTGCGGTCATCCCGTTCATGGGACGCAGTTTCCCCGGCTCGATCATCGGCCTGTGGCATGAGCAAAAGCTGTACCGGTTCGCCAAATACACCAGCGCCCGCACCGAAAAACTGCTGGTGACGGACGCGCAGGTGGAATGGGTGGTGCGGGATCGCACCCACCGCCTTGAAATGGTGGCGACGCGGGCGGGCGGCGGTCTGCTGCACAGCCCCACGCGCACCGAGATGCACAAACGTGTGATGGAAACGCTCCAGTCCACGATTGAGGTGCGCCTCTCAGAGATGGGCGGGCGGGAACTGTTCCACGACACCGGACGCAACGCGGGGCTGGAAGTGCAAGGCGACATCAGCACCCTGCGCGGGTAGGAAACTCTTCGGATAAAACGTCCTATAATCAGTCAAAAGAGAGGACGCGATTGATGGAACGCTACTCGATACAGGAAGCACAAGATCATCTTCAACAATTAATTGCAGCAGCACAACATGGCGAAACGGTGCTGATTCTGGACGAGAACCAACAGGCGGTACAGCTTGTCCCGATAGCGGCTGCCCGTTCGCGTAAGGCAGGCAGCGCCCGCCACCAGATCAAAATCGCCGCCGATTTTGATGCCCCACTTGCTGATTTTGACGAGTACGTGTAATGGCGTATCTTCTGGATACACATACTTTTCTGTGGTTCATATCCGATGATACTGCGCTCAGTTCGAGCGCAAAAATGCTCATCGAAAATCCAGAACACACTGTCTATCTGAGCATCGCAAGCATCTGGGAGATGGCGATCAAAATCAGTCTGGGGAAACTTGAAATGCCAGCCCCATTTGACGAGTTTATCAATGCTCAAATATACAAAATAGCATTAGCCTGTTAGGAATCACCACACGCCATGTTGGAATCGTAGCAATACTCCCCTTTCATCACCGCGACCCATTCGATAGATTAATCGTCGCACAATCGCTAGTTGAGCAGATACCAATTATCGGCATTGACTCAATTTTTGACGCTTACGGGGTAAAACGGTACTGGTAAGCCATGCAAAACGGGAGGCGCACTGGCCTCCCGTTTGT
>CAIVEA010000287.1 GCA_903904765.1 uncultured Chloroflexota bacterium | reverse complement strand
CCGAACGCGCCGCCGCCCAGAAACCCGCGCCGGAGCCACCGTCGCTCACGCCGATTCCGGTGATGGAGTGCGAGGCCGATGTTGCCGACGGGCTGACGGGCGTGGCGTGGCGCGAACTCAAAACGCGCTTCGGGGATCGCATCGAACGTTCGGCGGTGGATGCCCGCGAACCAGCACTGCGCTTCGTGTATGCCGGCAACCCGTTCCAGCTGCTCACCCTGCGGACGGTGCAGGCCGTCTACACCGTTCGCCACTACCCCGTGCCACGTCCGAAGGCGCTTTTGGGCGATCAGCACTTCAAGCGCATGCTGGCGGATATTGCCGCCGTCCGCGACCTGTCGCCAGTCGGCGCTTTCCGCACGCTGACCATCAGCGCCGCTGGATCGGACTCCAGCGTGATGATGCGTCTGAAAAGTGAATTGACCGCCCATACCGGATTGGAACACAGCGAGGACGAAGGCGATTTGCTGCTGCGCGTGCGCCGTCCGCAAACGGGCGACGGATGGGAAGTCCTTACACGACTGTCGCCCCGCCCGCTGGCGACCCGCGCATGGCGCGTTTGCAACCGCGAAGGGGCATTGAATGCGGCTGTCGCAGCGGCGATGGCGGTGCTGACCATGCCCATGCCCGAAGATCAATTCTTGAACCTGATGTGCGGTTCTGGCACGCTACTCATCGAACGGTTGGCGGCAGAAACCTGTGCCAGCGCCATCGGCTACGATATAGACCCGACTGCGCTGGATTGCGCCGCGCAGAACGTGATGGCGGCGGGCTTTGCGGAGCGCGTCAAACTGCGGCAAGGGGACATCCACGATTTGCCGCACCCCGCCCGCAGCGCCGATGTGGTCTGCGCTGATCTGCCCTTCGGCAATCTGGTCGGCTCGCACGAGGGGAATGTGGAGTTGTACCCGGTGCTGCTCAAAGAAGCCGCCCGCGTCGCCAAGCCGGGGGCGCGTGCCGCCTTCATCACAGGCGAAGTGCGTTTGATGGAAGGGCTACTGGACGGGTCGCCGCTGTGGACAACCGATCAGGTTATCCGGGTGGGGTTGGGCGGACTGCATCCCCGTCTATACCTGCTCAGCCGTAAAGGGTAACACCCTCATCCTCCCTTCTCGCAGGTGGCGAAAGGGAGAAAAAAGATAACGATACTCACTATCGCGGGGAATGCAGGCCGCCGCTATAATGCGGCGTGGGGGTGGCTGTGTCCCGGTGGGTGCCCCGGTCTTCAAAACCGGTGGTGGGTTGCGTAGAGCAGGTCACGGTGGGTTCGACTCCCATCCACTCCCGTCCTGATACGCGGTCAAACAGGTGGCCTCTGTGCGTTACAGAGGCCACCTTCGTTGAGAGCGTCTAACGCGGGCGCAGTTCCGAAGCCGCGTCACCCAGCTTGGCGAACAATTCCGGTGTGAGTTGCACATCAAACACTTCGGCCACCACCTGCGTCCAACCGTGCAGGAAGTAAATCCAACCGTCCTCAATCGTCAGGTTGTCCTGTGCAGCGCGGCGTTCGGCCTGATGCATGAAATCCAGTTCACCGCGATAGTTCAGTTCCCACACCAGCCCGTCCTTAGGCCACACACCGTGATCGGTCACAGGTGAACCGGGGCGATCTTTGCCCATGCCCGTTGCGTTAATGACCATCGAACCGGGGGGCAGCGCCGCCATCAGCGCATCATTTTTCACCGGGTCTTCGTTCAGGATGTACTCAAATTCGATATCGGTATCCAATTGCTGATGAATTGACCGCAGCAGGTTCAAGCGTTCTTCCGAGCGATTCACGGTAATGAACTTCGCCGGACGATCTGCCTTGTTCTTGCGGCTGGCAGCATACACGCTGATGGCAATCGCCGAACCGCCCGCACCCAAACACAACACATGCCCGCCCGTATTCCCCCAGTGGTTTTCCGGTACGAACGCTTCCCACGACAGGCCGGAGGTGATCGGGTCTTTGGCATGACCGCGCAGTTGGTCGCCGCGCTTGGAAATGCTCGAAATCTCGTCGCACAGCAGCGCATACGGATCGAGATAGCCGAACTCGTCGCGGGTGGCATGCAGCAAATCCACCTTATGCGTCGTCACCAGCGCCCCCATCGAAAGCGGGTCATTCTTGATGTGTCGCACAATCGCCAGATAATCCTCCGCAGGCGCGTGCAAAGCGCAGTCATAACCCTTAATTTGAGCGCCCAACTCCAGAATATCCGACCATTTGGGGAACACCTTCATAATCGAGGATTTTCCGGTGGTCACGCCTACGAAATACATGGTAGGGATTGTAGCAGGCTGTAAAGCCGTGTTTGATGTCATTAAGGCGCATCCTTTCACACATAGTCCTTCGGTCACGATGGCTTCAGTGTACCCTCAACAACCTGTAATTACAAGATTACAGGTTAGTGACTACCTGAAATGATCCGTGACCGCGTTATACTCGTATCAGGTTAATCGAGGAGGCATAGTATGTCCGAACTCATTCGCACCCAGCGCCGCGACTCGCTGTTTGAAATCATTTTGAACCGCCCTGAAAAACGCAACGCGCTCTCGTGGCCGATGATGACCGAACTTTCCGCTGCCTTCACACAAGCAGAACGCGAAAGTGGGCTGCGGGCTGTCCTGCTGCGTGGCGAAGGCGGCGGCTTCAGCGCGGGCATTGATGTGACATCCTTCATGCAGGCGGGTGAGTATTTTGGCGACGGATGGCGCGAAAACTTGTTCCCGCTGACCGCCGCCTATCAAGCGGTTACGCATCAGATCGAGCGCTGTTCGTTGCCCGTGATTGCCGTGCTGCATGGTTACTGTTTGGGGCTGGGAATGGAAATCGCGCTGGCCTGCGACTTCCGGTTGGTGGCGGAAGGTACGAAGATGGGGCTGCCCGAAACCAAACTGGGCATTATCCCGGATGTGGGCGGCACAACGCGCCTCACCCGCTTGATCGGCGTTGCCCGCGCCAAAGAGTATATCCTGACCGGACGTAACTTCGACCTGAAGCAATCTGAATCATGGGGGCTGATAAACGCTGTCGTTACATCCGATGACCTGCTGCCCTGTGCCGAGTCGTTGGCAGCGGAACTGGCGCAGGCCGCACCGCTGGCGGTGCAATACGCCAAGCGCGTGATTGACGGCATCGCGGATGGCGGGCGCGGCTTTGAATTGGAAGCATGGGCGCAAAACCAGCTTATTCGTACCGAAGATTTCGCCATTGGCGCACAGGCCGTCCTGCTCAAACAAGCGCCCGAATGGAAAGGCCGCTGAGTCAGGGTTGCCAGCCATCCGGTATAGGATTATGATTCCCGCTTCGGGTCGGCTGAGGCTGCGGGGGACAGATTGACGCGCAAGACTGACTGGATAGGAGGCCGCTATGGTTGATCCACACGGATTCGTTGAACCGCCGATTGATCCCCTTGCCGATACAAACCCATCGCTCACGATTCGTGAGGTTGCACCGCCAACCAGAGGCTGGCAAAAAGCCTTAGGCATACTTAGTTTGCTGGGCGCAGCCGCGCTCACTGCTGCGACGGCCTTCGTGCTGATCTCGCCTGCGCCATCCGCCATGCCCACCAGCGCACCCGAAACCGCTACAACGGCTGCGGTTGTGCCAACGGATGTACAGCCGACACTCGAACCGATGGTGGTCGCTGCACAACCGCTGATACTGGACGCGCAACCCGGCATCATGCCCACCATTGCACCTGCCGGAATCGCCTCCATCCTCAGCGTACCGTTGCAAGCCATCCCGGACGACTCCGGTTCGCTGACCTTTGTGCGCGATACCAACGACCCGTTCACCATCATTCCAGACCGCCCGCGCAGCGAAGTGATTCAGTACACCGCTGTTCAGGGTGATACGCTCAATACGCTTGCCGAACGCTTCAAAATCACTGCTGAATCGATTGCATGGTCGAACAACCGCCGCATCGTGCTGGTGCTGCGCCCCGGTGATGTGGTCAATATCCCGCCCGTAGATGGGGTGTATGTGCAGGTCATCGGCAGCAAAACGATTGCGGACATCGCTGCCAGCTACAAGGTGACTGATCCGTACAAAGTGACTGACTCGGAATATAACAACCTGTTTGGCGTATCGCCGGACACCATTCTGCCCAGCGGCACATGGATTTTCATCCCCGGTGGCGAAGGTGAACCGATCTCATGGAATCCGGGTGTCACGGTGGATGACAGCAGCCCCGAACGGCGCGGGTTCATCACCAGCTTCGCATCAGGCGATCCCGGTAGTTGCGGAAATGTCCAGAACCCCGGCGGCGGTGCCGGTTGGGCCGATCCGCTGCCTAGCGGTACATTTGTGCGCGGCTTCAGCGCGTGGCACACCGGCATAGACCTTGCCGCCCCTCCCGGCACACCGATTATGGCGGCCAACAGCGGCGCGGTCATCTTCGCGGGTTGGAACTCGTGGGGTTACGGCAACATGGTGGCGTTGGCGCACGGGCCGTTCGTCACGCTATACGGTCACATGAGCAGTATCGCGGTGCGCTGCGGTCAGATGGTGACGGTCGGCACAGTTATCGGCGGCGTGGGCAGCACGGGCAACTCGTCCGGCCCGCATCTGCATTTTGAAATCCGCAGCGGCAACACCCCCACCGACCCGCTTTCGACACTCCCCGGACTCGGCTTCTAGCTGCTATCCGGCATCAAAACAGCCTGCTCAAGTGCAGGCTGTTTTGTTTGGCGTATTCAGCTTATGGACTACAGAATTTCAAGTTGCGCCTCGGCTGCATGGGCGGCATCATCCACCATGCCCAAGCGCGTGAAGATCATCATGGCATGCTGTAACTTGCGTGCCGCCGTCATGCGCCGCCCACGTCGTGCCAGACTGCGGGCATGAGCGAACATCGTCCGTGCCATCTCACCTTCAGCTTTGATCTCCGTGAACGCTTCATTGGCGGCCTGAAAATACACATCCGGGTCAGCAGTGAACCCTTCCGGGCAGGTTTCGGTATGTGTTAGCGCCTCTGCCACCGCCCGGCAGCCAAACCCTTTGCACAGCGTCCCCGCATGACTCAGTTGATAAGCCGCACTCGCTTCGTTCCATGCTTCGGCAGCGCCGCCACGGCGCAAATACAGCAAGCACAGCGCATGATGTAGTTCGCACAACATGCTTTTGCGCTCATCGGAGTCATCGGGGATTTGCAGCGCCAGCCGGTAGCTCTCGCGCAGATCGGCCTCCGCTTCCGTCAACAAGCCCATGCTGAGGAGCATCTGCCCTTTATTGCCCAGCGCAAGTGCCTCATCCTCGATTACCGCCAGATCACGGAATGCGGTGTAGGCTTTGTCGAACAGCGAACGGGCGCGGCTAAAATCGCCCTTATAGCGGTATGATTCGCCGAGGTTCAGGTCGCAAATTGCCACGCGATGGGCATTTCCTACCTCATGAAACAGGGCGCGGGAACGCTCAAAATGGCGAATGCTGGCGTTCAGATTACCCCGGTAGCCTTCCAGATAGCCGATTAATCCTTCAGCACGTGCTTGTTCTGCTGCATGTCGGCGTAGTGTGGCATCATGAGAAAGTTGACGCATGTCGTTCAACGCGGTTTCAAAAGGCAGCACGCCGCTTTCCCAGCGCCGGATAATGTTCAAACATGACTCGTTAAAAGCGGCAGTCGGTTCAGTGGTGGAAGAGATGCTTGTCGTCACAATGACCCACTCTGCAAACGGTTAAACTCGAAACATGCCTATTATACTGTAATGATATGAAAGGCTTCCAACTATTCTTT
>CAIVEA010000286.1 GCA_903904765.1 uncultured Chloroflexota bacterium | reverse complement strand
TGTCCAGAGGCGACACTTGAGTGTGATCCACTGCGAAGGCGTACACCAGCTTGAACAGGTAAGCATAGCCGAACCACGCTAGATAGGGCGGTGGCGTGATGAACGTGCTATAGCCGACCATGCCCAACACCATCAGTGCGGCAGCCAGCCCCCGATGCGATGGGGTGTGCCGCCGCCGGATAACCATACTGCCAGCGATCAGGCTGTAGCCGTACAGGTACGTGAAGAATGCGCCGTCCGCGTTCAGGAACAGGACAGCGATAAGGGGCTGCGCGGCATGAACCGCCAGAAACAGGTACGACAGCGCAGGCGCACGGCTGGCGTACCAGTTGTTGGTGGCGCGGGTCACGTTGGCGACCATGCCCCCCAGCACATCTAGCGCCAGCACTAGCAGGATGATCTGCTGAAGTGGTGTAAGCGCCCCCGTCTGCCGCATGACCAGCGCCGCGCCGCATACGGCTGTTGCCAGAATCAACAGCAGATCGCTTCGTTCCGGTTGCTTCCCGAAAAGCAGTTCGGTTACGCGCAGCATGGGCAATCCCCTTATGGTTCACACTATACCTGACCGTCATTCTATGGTATTTCTGTCGCACACGAACACGAATTACAGGATAGATTCACTCATGGCATTCCATTGGACTGAACTATTCAGCACCTATAGCATTGTGGCGCGTGATCCCAAAACGGGCGAATTGGGCGTGGCGGTGCAAACGCATCAGATTTGCGTGGGGGCGCGGGTTCCGGCGCTGCTGCCCAACGTGGGCGCGATTGCGTCGCAGTCGCTGGCAAATTTCAAGTTTGGGCCGATGGGGCTGGAAATGCTGGCGCAGGGCATCCCCGCCGAGCGCGTAGTGGCCGGTTTGGTCGCTACCGATGAAGGCGCACACCGTCGTCAGGTGGGCGTGGTGGACGCACAGGGACGTGCTGCCGCATGGACGGGCGAGGGCTGTATCGCGTTCGCTGGTCATCATGTGGGCGAAGGCTACACCGTGCAGGCCAACATGATGACCCGCAACACCGTTCCGGCAGCGATGGCGAAAGCCTACGAGTCCACTGCGGGCGATCTGGCGGCGCGGATGCTGGCGGCGTTGCAAGCCGCGCAGGGCGAAGATGGCGATATTCGCGGGATGCAGTCCGCCGCGCTGGTGGTTGTACCGGGCGAAGAGGGGGCGCTGTCGTGGCACTATCGCTACGATCTGCGCGTGGATGAACATGCCGAACCGCTGCGCGAACTGGCGCGGTTGCTGGCGATTCGCGCTGCACAGTGGGTGGATGGCGACGGTTATGATGCTTTGACGAGTGGAGATGTGGCCGCCGCGCTGGAGTGCTGGCAGCGGGCGCGGGCGCTGTCGCCCGATCAAGAGGAACTCCCGTTCTGGCAGGCTGTTACGCTGGCGGATAAGGTGGGGGATGTAGCCACTGCCGCCGCCATTTTGCGTCCGGTGCTGGAACGCGACTCGCGCCGCACCGAGTGGATTGACCTCATCCGGCGCTTGCAAGCCTGTGGGTTGATCGAACGGGCGGGGACGGCGGACGCGCTCATTGCGGCGCTAGGATAGCTTTCCCCCCGGCTTGTCCTAAAAATTCCAAGTTTTTCACAAAGAATTCCTGATTTTTCCTTGTCCCTGTCGGGGTGGGTTACTATACTCACCGTCATCATCCTTCATCCTTCATTCGTTTATAGCAATCGAGGCAGTCATGCGGCTAGGCATCATCGGTCTTCCAAACAGTGGAAAGACGACCATCTTTAATGCGCTCACCCATCAGAATCTTCCGACGGGGGCGGCCACCAGCGGGCAGTTTGAAGTGCATACCGCTGTGGTCAATGTCCCCGATCCGCGTGTGGAAAAGCTGATCGCCATGTATAAGCCGCGCAAAACGGGTTATGCCACCGTGACCTACGCGGACATCGGCGGGCTGGAAAAGGGCATCAGCGATGGTGGCCTGAAAGGGCAGTTCAAGAATGAGTTAGGTCAGGTGGATGGCTTCGTGCATGTCGTCCGCGCTTTTGCAGACGAGACTGTGCCACATCCTTACGGGGATGTGGACCCGCAGCGCGATGTGGAAACGCTGGATGGCGAATTCATCCTTGCCGATCTGGTCATGGTGGAGAAGCGGCTGGAAAAGCTCCAGAGCGACATGCGGATTCGCGGCAAAGCGGTGGATAAGGCCGTGCCGGTGGAACTGGAACTGATGGAGCGTTTCAAGGCGCAGTTGGAGGCTGAAAAGCCGTTGCTGGAACTGGAGATTGCGCCTGAACAGGAAAAGGGCATTCGCGGCTACGGCTTTCTGACGCTCAAGCCGGTGCTGGTGGTGGTCAATCAGGGTGATGTGGCGGGTGACCTCGCCAAGCAGATGAACTACACCCGTGCAGGCAGCCGCGTGGTGGGCTTGCAGGGCAAGATCGAAGCCGAACTGGCGCAGTTGGGCGCTGAAGATGCCGAGATGTTCATGCAGGAATACAACATTACCGAACTGAGCGCGGCGAAGGTGATCCGCCTGTCGTATGAACTGCTGGCGATTCAGTCGTTCTTCACGGTGGGCGAAGATGAAGTGCGGGCGTGGAGCGTCAATATCGGCGCAACCGCACCGGAAGCAGCGGGGGTTATCCATTCCGACCTGCAAAAGGGGTTCATCCGTGCTGAAGTGATGAAATATGAGGATTTAATCGCGGCAGGTAGTGAGGCCGCGATGAAAGCAACGGGCAAGATGCGGTTAGAGGGCCGCGAGTACGTTGTAAAGGACGGAGACATCGTTCATATCCGGCATAACGCCTGAGGACAGGATCATTCGGTGAGCATCCAATTTGGCTGGGGTAACGCAGAATCAGATATGCTGCATGTAAAGTTGGAGGGGCGCTGGACATGGGATGAGGCGTTAGAGTACGCCCGCCTGTGCCACGATCAGGTCGAAGCATCAATTCTGCCCATGTACCTCATCGTGGAACACCGCCATGCGGCGTGGTTGCCCGGTGGGTTCAACACCAACCTTGCGAATCTGTTGCAATACAGCCATCCTAACACGCATGCGGTGTTGGTGGTCACATCCAGCCGACTGCTCATCGAACTCTTGTATGGTTTCAATATGCTCACCGAGCCGTTGCCGTTTCGCTTTCAGATCATGGACAGCGTGCCGGCGGCGCTCCAGTGGATTGCGGACTACCGCGTGAGCAACTATATCCGGCAACCGCGTTAAAGGGTAACGTGTGAAAATATTCGTTCTCACGGGAACGTTTCATCCAGAGCCGGGTGGCCCGCCCACCTACCTGCAACACCTCCTGCCTGCGCTGCTGGCGCGGGGTCATGAGGTGCGCGTACTGACCTATGGCGAACCGTATGAGCATGATTACGGCTATCCGGTCACGCGCATTTCGCGCCGCGCCAGCATCCCGTTGCGCTTGGCACAGTTCACGCGGGCGGCTTTCCAGTTGGCGCGTTGGGCGGATGTGTGGTTCGTGCAGGGCTATACCGTCCCACTGCTGGCCTTGCGTCCCCTGCTGCGCCGCCGCATCGTTACCAAAATGGTGAGCGATTTCTCGTGGGAATATGCCCGCCGTCATGAGTTGACCGCGTTGGATGTGGGCGCATTTCAGACGGCTGTTCACCCGCCGATGGTGCGTCTGCTGCGGTTGCTGTACGGGCGTTCCACGCGCTTGTCGGATGCGCTGATCGTCCCCAGTGAGCATGTGGCGCGGTTGGCGCGGGAGCTAGGCGTTCCGGCGCAGTGTATCCACGTTATCCTGAATGCTGTGCCAGATACGGGACTGGCGACGGTGGCGCGGGCGGATTTGCGACGCGAACTCGGCCTACCGCAGGATCGTCCGCTGCTGGTCTCTATCGGGCGCTTAACGGCGGTCAAAGGCTTCGATGTGGCGATACGGGCGCTGGCAGATGTGCCGGACGCGACGCTGGTAATTGTGGGCGAGGGCGAACAGCGTGCCGTGCTGGACGAACTGGCCGCGCCTTACGGCGATCGGGTGCGCTTCGTCGGGCGGCAACCGCAGGAGACGGCGCTGCGCTATCTGCGCGCAGCCGATGTGTTCGTGCTGAGTAGCCACACCGAAGGGCTATCCCATGTGCTGCTGGAAGCCATCACGGTTGGTACGCCGGCTGTTGCTACCCGCGTGGGGGGCAATCCTGAAATCCTGACCGATGGCGTGAACGGGCTGCTTGTCCCGCCGGATAACCCGCCTGTGCTGGCCGCCCCCATCAACTACTTGCTGGCTGACCCCGCCTATGCTGCTAAGCTGGCGGAAGCGGGTCGCCGCCGTAGTGTTGATTTTTCGTGGGATATGGTGGTGCAGCGCACCGAATCGCTGCTCAAGCCCGGCTGAACCACCAGCGCCCTTCTGCTGTTTCGGTCTGCTGAACGCTGCCCTGTTCGCGCAGCACGTCCAAATGTGCCAGCGTTTCAGCCATCGCAAAGCGCCATTCGTGCGGTGAAAACCGCTGCGTCTGGAATACCTGCAAGCTGGCCGCGTAGACGGTTGCGCCGCCGCCCACCGCCGCCAGCGTGTGCTGAAGCCGTGCCGCGTGGTGTGCCCGTAACTCCGCCAGTCGTCCGCGCCAGTCCTGTATTACCGCTTTATGCCCCGGCAGCGCCAGCCGCACCTCTAAAGCGTCCAGCGCCTCCAGCGAGTGTAGATAGCGCCCTAGCGGATTCGGTTCGCTATCCGGCCATAACCCGATGTTGGGCGTGATCTGCATCAGCACATGGTCGCCGCTGAGGAGCAAGCGGTCATCGGCATCGTACAGGATGATCTGCCCGTCGCTGTGACCGGGCGCATGATGGACGTGTAGCGTCCGCTGCCCCACGCGCAGGCTCTTCCCGGCTTGAAGGGTATGCAGTGCGGGAGGGTGTGGGAAGGTGTGCTGGGCAGTGAAGGCCATCCCTTCAATGACGGCTGGAACACTTTCGGCGGGCATGCCGCAGCGGTGCAAATAGCTGTCGAAGGCCGTCGCCAGCAGCCCTTCGCCGCCCCAGAGCAGCCGCGCCAGATCGCGTTCGCGGGGGGATAGCCAGATCGGGGCGGCGCACTGTTCGTAGAACCATCCCGCCATGCCGAAGTGGTCAGGATGTACATGGGTGAGGATGATGCGCTGGATGGCAGCGGGTGTGATGTGCAGCGCCTCGAATGCCGCTTGCCACGCGGCCTGCGCGGGGGCGGTATTCAGGCCGGTATCCACCAGCGTCCAGCCGGGGGTGTCGTGCAGCAGGTAGCAGTTGACATGGTTCAGCGCGAACGGTAGCGGCAACCGGATTTGATAGATGCCGTCGGCTACTTCGCGGATAGGGCTATCGCTCATGCTGACCTTCCTACGAAAGTGATGAGAACTTCTGCTGCCGAGTGTACCTTGTTCGTTCTTTTCGTTACAATTCGATTCTATTTGAGATGGGGTATTTACATGCAGGTTGTTACCCCTGTGGGACGCTGGTTGCGATTATGCGGGTTGGTATACGGGTTGCTGGTGTTCCTGTGGCTAAGCCCAGAGGACAGTTTGATTGCGCCGCCGCTGATGCTGGGTGTGGTGGGCGTGCTGCTCCTGCTCACCCGCTGGTTGTTGCGCTGGCGTGGTGGGCAACGGGTGGCGCTCGTGCCTCTGGCGGCGGGGATGGGTGCGGCGGCGGGGGCGGGCGGTGTGCTGGCGGCTGTCGCACTGATGTTCTTCAAGAATGCGCTGCATGCACACGAGTTTGCAGATTACCCGCTAGGGCTGCTGCTGACGCTGCTGGCGCGTGCGCCATTGTGGGGATTGATTGGTTTACTGCTGGGCATCGGGCTGGCGCTGTACGGTATGGCGACACGGGCATGACGAGGTGAAGGTTGAATTCACGATCTATTTTTTACGCCGAATGGCTCTCTGCCAATGCAGTTGGCTTCTTGATTGGTAGTTTGATCGGTGCAACGGATAACGGGCTGGTATCGGGCATCGTGGGTGATTTGCTTTTCGGCGTGTGCTTCGGCGTGGCGCAGGTTGTGGTGCTCAGGCGCTACCTGAACCTATCACTCTGGCAGCAGTTGGGATGGGTGGTTGCCTGTGCGATAGGCTTTACGCTGGGGGCGCGACTGGGAGCGCGTTACTCGTATGCGTTCGCCAGCGAGCGTGTGGCGATTGGTACGGTCTTCGGCCTCATCATGGGGGTGTGCGTGGGCGTGACACAGGCGGCAGTGGTGGGTTTTTCGTGGAAAATGCCCCATGCTTATCTGTGGGTGGCGGTAAGTATTGTGGCGTGGGTCATCGGAGAGGCGCTGGCATTCCGCGTTAGCTTCAGCCACGCTTTTGTGCCGTTGGTGGGTATTCTCATCGGCGGGGTGCAGGGACTGATCTTCATCCGGTTGTATCCGGCGCGGTTTGCATTCCGGGTAGCTGATCGTGGCTGATGTGGCACTGGAGATCACCCGCAAATGGCTGCGCGACCAGATTGCGCCGCTGATGAATGTGCAGCGCTGCGTGTTCCATGCCCCGGGGGTGGGGGCGGTGCCAGTGCGCGAACCTGATATACAGGTGTTCACATGGTCGGGCGTGGTCATTCATGTGCATCTGATTCAGGAAGTGACCAAGCCGAATAAGGTCAAGCGCATTCTGGAGTGGGCGACTGAACACGGCATTCCCACGTTGTTCGTACTCAGCGCGGCGCTGTTGCCGGGGGAAGGCGAACGGGTCGAACCGGACAAGTGGTTCGTGACCTTTCAGACGCTGGTGAATGACCGCACCTATGTGTATCGCTTGCTGGATGGTCAGCCGGTCATCCAGCCCGTGCAGTTCAAACCGTACAGCCGCACACAGGTGGAAACTAGCTTTGGCGACCCCCTACCCATCGAGCAGATTCGTCATTTTCGCAGCACGGTGCATCATCCCGCGCTGAAGGGTTACTGGATGGTGGCGGATTTCGAGAGTGACCGCAGCGCCCATTTGCCGCCCATCCGCCGCGCCGATTACACCTCGTATCAACAGTACATGCCGCCGCCCCCACCGCCGCGTCCCGAACCGGATGCTGGCGTGAGGGGCCTGCCGCGCACTCCCAAAACCCCGCTGGATCGCGCTTATGACCTGCTGGGCGTATCGCGCAGCGCCAACCGTGAGCAGGTGCGGGCGGCTTTCCGGCGGCTGGCATTCCAGACGCACCCCGACGTGAGCGCCCTGCCCAAGCCAGAAGCCGAGGCGCGTTTTCGCCTGTTGAGCGAGGCTTACGAAACGATTCGCAGCGCAAATGATTGGTGAGTG
>CAIVEA010000285.1 GCA_903904765.1 uncultured Chloroflexota bacterium | reverse complement strand
GACATCACAACTGGACAACAGATCAAATCCCTTGTTGATGCCCATTCTGACCGCATTCTATCCCTCGCCTTTAGTCCCGATGGTCGCTATCTGGCCTCCGGCGGTGGAGATTCACAAATCCACATCTGGAACACCACATCCGAATGGGCATTGGCGGAAACTCTGCACGGACATACGGACGGCGTGACTGCCTTAGCATTCACACCCGATAGCCAATCGCTCGCATCCGCTAGCCGCGACACCACGATTCTCCTCTGGGATCTAGCATCTGGTCAAAATATCGGGCCCCCCTTAGAAAACCACAACGATTGGGTAACTGGTTTAGCCTTTACATCCGATGGTCAAATCCTCGCATCCAGCAGTCAGGACAATGACATCACCCTGATAGATATGCAGGCCGATGGCGCTACACTCGGAAAACCGCTTACAGGACATGCCGATTGGGTCAATGCCCTTAGCTTCATCCCCGGCTCACATCACCTGTTAACCGCAGAGCAGGACGGGAATGTCTTCATGTGGAATCTCACCCAGTCCTCGTGGGCATCCCAAGCCTGCGCGGAAGCCAATCGGAATTTCACCGCATCCGAATGGGCACGCTATTTCCATGCACAACCCTATCGGCAAACTTGCCCGACCACCAATGCAAACGGCAGCCCTTAAGCTGCCGTTTTGAACACATCTTCTGTAGAACAGTCCCTACGCAGCGGGTGTCTCCGTTGGCGTACTCCAACTATCTGGTAGCGCCGCATTAGCAGCCACATCGGATGTTGCCGTCATTGTCGGTGTTTCCACTCCAGATTGGAACATATCCGTTGCGGTTGGCACATCCGTAGGTGTTTCCGTCGCATCCAATTGCGGCACATCCGTCGCCGTTGGCTCCAGCGTTGGATATTCCGTCGCCGTCGGCTGCGGCACATCCGTCGGGGTCTCGGTTGGCACATCTGTCGCTGTTGGCTCTAGTGTTGGATACTCTGTTGCCGTCGGCGACACGATCACAGTCTCAGGTGTCACTACAATCGGGTCAGCGATCTCAATATCGCGTTCAAGTACCTCTACAGGCAAGTTTTCAAGGTCTTGCGGCACATACGGCTGCGGATCGCTCGGCGCGGAAATCGGCTCCAAATTCTTATTCATGCTCACGTTCACGCTCGTACCAGCCGGAACGGTCTGTTCAACGCCCATCGCCTCAACATGCGCTTTACCCTCGATGGTATTGATGACCATCTGGTTGTTCGGCATCGCCTGAATGAACGCCGTAGAACCCAGCCGAATTTTGACCTCATTAATCCACAGGCGCACTTCTGCCACGCCTTCCGGTGTCTGGATCAAAATCCCGTCATTCGACGCTTGCTCACAAGAAGAAGTCTTGGGACCGGTACGCAGATAAAACGCCTGCATCGGCTGATACGCCTCCAATCGCGGATTCGCAATCGCAAGGCTTTCCACATCCACATCGGTACGAATCAGGTTGACACTCACCCACCCGCGCTGCTCATCGGGCAGTTGCACGTAAATCCATTCGCCATCCCGCGAACGCCCGCGTGCTGTCACCATAGAACCGGAGGGAAGTGTTTGCAGCACATAGCCGTTGCTGGCTGGGATGCTACGCACATTCACATTGCCAATCCCGCCCAGTTCTACATCCATCAGGGTCGGTTGCTCAACTACATTCTGAATGCTCACATCACCGAACAGCAACAGATCAACATTCTGTGTGGTCAACGTCGCTGGAATATCCGCTTGCAGTTTCAGAAGCGCAACACCCCATGTGCCATCTACCGCATTCATAGGGCTAAGACGCAAGGACTTCAACCGGGCCACATTCACCCGATCACCGACAGTTGAAAACTGAAACGACGAAACATCAACGCCACGCTGAGGCTGTGCATCTATCGCCACGTGCCCGTAACACGCTTCGTTGCGTCCCGTCCCCTGACAAATCATCTCGGTTGCGCTCAGTGCGTCGCGCACCAGCGTACCACAAGCCTCCGCATCCAAAGCGGAAAACAGTGGAGCAGAACCGATCACGAAAGACAACAATAGTGCCGAAATCAGTGTGAATTTCATAAGATACAGACTTTCCCCTACCCGTCTAAGATGCTCTCACATCTCCTAGACATTAGTATAAAAAGTAATGTATCTCATGTCTACAAAAACACGCACAATCCAAACAATTCCAGCACGATCTTTACCGTTTTTTTACAGTGTCACCTCGCACCCCTCAGTTGCCGAACGATATAGAGCCTCCAGAATGCGAACAGTCGCCAAACCATGTTCACCCGTCGTCGCTGGAGTTTCACCGCGCTGTATCTGCCCTAACAAGCTGCGAATCATCGCCTCATGCCCCTGTGTCCCGTCAAAACTCACGTTCGGGATCACCGTCACCGCTTCGCCTTCGATTTCCGTATACATCCGCAGCGTATCGTCTTTACCGTAATGCCGCACATGCAGTGCTGCTGTGCCGTCCGTGCCATGCAATTCCACGCCGAACGAATCTTCTTTTGGGATAGTATGCTCCGCCCACGTTACCTGCAAGAACATCGTTGCACCCGTTGCCAGTCGCAGAAAAGCCACGCCACCATCATCCACATCAAATCCACCATCAACGGTCTGCCCCGGCTTCCGTCCCCACGTCTTGCGCCCCGCCGGGCCAAACAACGTGCGCGTCCCGGCACTGATGCTCTTCACTTCCGGGAACCCCATCATCCACAAACCGAGGTCAATCACATGCACACCCAGATCAATCAACGCGCCGCCGCCCGAGGCCGCTTTGCTGCCGAACAACCCCCAACCGGGGATGCCCGTTTCGCGCCGCCACTGCACATTCACATGATAAACGGTTCCCAACCGCCCGCTTTGTGCCACACGGTACATCCACTGCGAATCGGGACGGTAGCGGTAGTTATACGACATCATCAGATGCCGCCCTGCCTGTTTCGCCGCAGTCACCATCTGTTCGGATTCAGCCACGGTCACGGACATCGGTTTCTCGCACACCACATGCGCCCCTGCCTGCAACGCGGCAATCGTCGCCTGTGCATGGAGCGCATTCGGCAAACAAATGCTCACAATATCCGGCTTGGCCTCCGCCAACATCGTAGGATAGTCGGTGTATTTCCCGTCCACTTTCCAGTCCACCGCTGACTGCATCAGTCGTTCCTCATTCGCGTCGCACAATGCAACCAATTCCGCATCCGGGCTGTTCAAATACCCTTTTGCATGAGCCTTACCCACGCCCAATCCGATAATCGCCGCACGAAGTTTGTTAGTCATAGCTACAGCATCCCTTGAAGATCACTCGAAATCCGCTTTAACCACCTGTTTTGGGCTGTGCCGGAACAATCTCCAGCACGCCCGCCCCTTGATCGTTATTCGGGCCATCTGGCACGCCCACGCCCACCAGCAAAATGTATCTTCCAGCTTTTGCACCCGGCGGCACAACAAAAGCATGCCATGTCGAGAACGCGCCACGCCATTCCGCAGTCAGGTAATCGCTCACAAATGTCGGATTACCGCCGCCCACGTCCAGACCCTTCACCGCAATTCGCACCTTTTCAGGCAAATCGCCTGTCACTTGCCAATCCAAACGGGCACGCACCGTTCCGCCGTCTGTCGTCAGGTTATTCGTATCCAGCGCCAATCCGTTCAGTCGCAATCCCTCATAATCCAACTGGATGCTTTGTTCTTGAAATGCCCCGATAGGCTGTGTTCGCTTAAATACAGTCACCGGGCCGGCTGGATATCGTTCGTCATCGAACTCGACCACTGTCGCATAATTCGCTGCGAACCAAGCATCATTCTCAATCGCATAATTGTATAGAACCAGCGGCGTGCCCCGGAATCGTTGGAACACCAGATAATCTGGTGCATAGTGCGCCAGCCAGCTATACAGATCACCCCGTCGTAGTGAAGCTGCCACATCCGGCTGCAACAGCCCTAGATAATCAGTCATCCAGCGCCGCGCATAAAACCCTAATTGGCCCACCTCCGCCACGCCTACAGTAGCAGTTGGCGGCACATGTGCGTCAATCCACTCCCCCGTCTGTCGGTATACATCCCAATCCACAATCGGCAGCATCACATCCACCGCACCGCCCTCGCGCATCTGTTGAGTGATGCGCTCAAACGTATTCACTTGCGCGATCACAGGAAATACCGATAGCGCCACCACCAATGCCGGAGCAACCACGCGGTTGCGTAGTCGCACACGCTCATGAATGAAGTACAACCCGCATACAGCCAGCACCACCACCCCCGGCACCAGTGGCGCATAGTACCAGCGGTACGGCGCGACACGCATTACCATATATGCTACAAAATGCAAAATCCCCCATCCAACCACCAAGCGCATTGGTGTCGCAAGGCTGCCTGCCAACCCGAACAGCGCCAGCAGCGCCAGCGCCACATACAACGGACTTTGTAACATTAGGCTACGTAGAATCATCATCAGCCCGCTACCGAAATCTACAAACACGCCCATCCCGCTGATGCCCATCACCGCCTGTGCGCTCTTCGCCCCCAGAGTAACAGGAATTGGTGAACCATAAGTCAAAGTAGCCCACACCACAAAAACTGCGATCAGCGTCGCTACCCCTGCGCCATAGGTCACCAGCGGCCACCACCAGCGGTTGCGCGTCTGCACTCCGTTCACACTCGTCCACAGCGCCATCGCCCCGATCATCGCCCCCGGCAGCGCAGCATCAGGCCGGGCCAACGCCGCCATGCCCACCAGAATACCCGCCCATCCCCATCGTCCGCGTTGCACAACCACCATCGCGCCCAACACCAGCCCGATCCAGAACGCTGTTTCCATCCCCAGCGCCAACCAGAACGGACTGCTAAGCACATAAATCAGCCCGCCCCATAACCGCATCCACATCGGGAAACGGCACGGCAACAGCATCCAGATCAGCCCGCTGCCCGCCCCAATGCTCACAATTCCAATCAGCGAACCCAGCAGGTGAAAATCGCGCACGAATATACCGAACACACCCAGAAGCAGCGCATATAATGGTGCTGTTGTACTCAGCACCGAATTACCGACGTTATAGACCAGCCCATGCCCCTGAGCAAAATTCTGAGCATAGCGGTACGTGATGAAGCTATCATCTAGTCGGAATTCACGCATCACCCCCAGTCCGATCACCAGCGCAATCCCTAGATACGCGCTAAAAATGAGGATATTGATACGCCGTTCGCTCAATTGCTTGACCATACCTGTTAGAATACCTACAATAACCGACGAATTATACACCGATGTGTCACACCTCCGAAGAGCGTGTACATCAGGAAGGATGTGTTATGTGGCCTAAGCGTATCCTCATCGTGACAAGCATCATGATGCTGGCACTGTTGAGCCTAACGACCTTTGTCGCCAATGCAGGTGAGCGTGTGCTATCCAACAATAGTGGCGATGCCAGTGCCGTCTGGTACATCACAGGCGAACAAACGCTAGTAATGAACGGTTTTGATCTCACCCCGCTGGGTCTGCGTTTCCCTGCCACCATTGATAAGGTCAGCATTGCGGTGGATACCGCCGTTTCCGGCGCAGTCATTGATGTGGTGGTCTATCAAGATGCCAACGGTGGCTCGCCCATTGATGCCACCCTTGCCGGACAGACTCAGGTAACGATTGCCGCTTCCGGTGTATACACCGCCACCTTCCCCACCCCGATTAGCATCAGCCAACCGGTAGTCTGGGTTGGCTTTTATCTGCCCGTTGGCTTCAAATTTCAGGCCGACAAATCTGGCACATCGGTACTCACTTACTGGGCATGGACGACGGGTGGGCGTTTCGACCTATCCAAGCTCTCCACCGCTGCCGTCCTTGGCCCGTCCAACGGCACAGCGCCCGTCAGCTTCGATATGAAGGGCATCGCCCGCATCACAGCCGAGATTAGCAACGGCACGGGCGCAGCCATACCCACCGTCAATCCGGCTGCCACCGCCATCCCCGGCTTAACCACCACGCAAATACCGGTCACCAACCCACAACCGATGAATGTCCTCAAGGTCTACCCACCCGCCTGCGATACCCTATTCTGGGATTCTGAAGACATTGGGATTACCTTTGCTGGTTCAATCGGCGTTCGCTGCACCGCCATTTGGACGGGTTATGCCCCGACTGCCCCGATGGGCTATGCTCGCCGCCAGATGTACTACGACATCACCTTCTACAACGCGAAGGGCGAACCCATCAGCGACCCCCTGCCTGCGCCGGTCACACACTGCATTCTGGCGAACCCCGCCGACATCAATAACGCTGTCATCGGCTTAGCCACCGGCTCACCACGCCGTTTCACCATACTCACCACCATCCGCGTCAATGACCTCATCTGCGCGGAGATCGGTCAAAGCGGTGGCATCTCCTACTTCGTTCCCGGCTAACAAGCGCGAATGTATGGGCGAACTCGCATGAGTTCGCCCTTTGAACAACCACAACAGCAAGGACACACACAGGCCATTATGCGTATCGAAACCAATCACCAACTGGTGAAGCGCAATCGGCGTACAGCCAATATTCTCTTCTTCGCCAGCATGGCAGTTCTACTCGGCGGCTTTCTAGTCGCCAATTTGCAGCTCACAGCCGCCAAAGACCCATCGTCCGCCGCACTATCGCTGTTTCTGCCGTGGCTGGTGCTGCCCGTAGGCTTTCTGCTTGTTATGCAATCAGTGAAGATGACCAACCAGTGGTTGCGTCCTCTCCGTCCAGAAGCAGCCATTCAGGAAGGTCTGAAAGGGCTGAGCAAACGTAGTGTACTCTACAACTACTATCACGGCCCGGTGCGTCACGTCTTGGTTGCGCCGCAGGGTGTCTTTGCCATTGTCACCCGCTTTCAGGAAGGCAACTACACTGCCGAAGGTGACCAATGGAAGGAACCTGGGGGAGCAGGTGCGGCACTTCTGCGCTTCTTCCGCCGTGATGGAATCGGCAATCCCACTGCCGAAGCACAGGCCGCAGCCGCCAGCATCCAAGGGCTTCTATCCAAATCTTTCCCCAACGTGGAAGTCAAACCGATGGTGATTTTTGTGGATCCGCGTGCCGAACTCACGCTCATCAACCCAACCATCCCCATTTTGTACGCCAGCGAAAACAAAGAACCTAACCTGCGCGACTTTATGCGCCAGTTAGCAGCAGATCAAACTGAGAAGCAGCCCGAAGAAGATGACACGGACACGAGCAAGAAGAAGGGGAAGCCCGTCGAAAAACCCTCCGCAGGCTTCAACCCGGAAGCCATCGCAGACGCACTCGAAGAAGCCACCATCATCACCTAAAGCACAAAAAAGAGGGGCAGCACACAAGTGTTACCCCTCTTTTTATTCCAATACGATACAGTCGTTTAGCCGCCCATATCCTTCAACCGCGCCTGCCACTTTTCCGTCAGCATCTTATACGTCGCTTCGGAAATTTCACCGTTCGCCAACTTCATATCGAGGCTATCCAGCAGCGCCAGCACTTCGGCCTTCGTCTGCGGATTGCTGCTCGGTGCTGCCGCCGGCGCAGCAGGAGCTGCCGGGGCGCTTTCCTTATTGCGGTTCATCATATCCATCATCTGCTGCATCATCATCTGCTGCTGCATCATCTGTTGCTGCATCATTTGCTGCTGCTGTGCCGCCTGATCGGGGTTCATTGCAGCACCTAGCACCTGCCCCACGCCCAACCCTACACCCGCACTGGCGAGTCCACCGCCCACACCGGGGTTCTTTGCAGCCTGTTCAGCAATATTCATCCGCTGTACACGCTCCCACAGATCGAGGCTGACATAATTCCGCAGTTCATCCAGCGGCACATTCTTCGCTTGAAACGGATTCGCTTCAAACGCCTTAATCCGCAATCCCAGCGCAGCAAACTTATCGTTCAATTTCGCCAGCATCGCGCCTTCCAGATCGCCCAGTAGCTTATTGGCATCCGGGATGCTCTGTGCGCCCGATTTGGTAATCAGTTCGGCAATTTCGCCCAGCAACATCGCCTGAACGCGATCCTTAATGTCATTCATCGAGAGTGAAGCCTTGCCAACCGCGTACTGCTTCACAAACAGCATCGGATCATCTACGCCGATGTCAATCACACCATGCGTAATCAACAGTGCCACACCCAAACCCTTACCGGGGGTCTCCATCACAATCGGGGTGCTGGTTCCCCAGCCAACCTGCGGCATATCCTTCAAATTGACGAAATACACATCCGCCGTGAACGGGGTACGACCACCCGTCGCCAGCCCGATCAAGCCGGATAAAATCGGGAGGTTGGCAGTCGAAAGCGTGTGGCGGCCCGTTTTCAACACATCCAACGCCTGCCCGCCGCGCACAAACACCGCCGCTTGGCTTTCGCCCACGATCACCTGCGACCCAAAGCGAAAATCACCGCTTCCTTGCTGCGGTTCGCGCCACGCGAACTCCTCACTGCCCACATTAGTATGGTCAATTACATCCAGAATCCGAGCCATCTGCATTTCTCCTGTTGGTTTTCAAATCATCAGTGATCGGTCAAAAACACCTAGTCCGTGATTATACGGACTTGCTTAAATTCAAAATCACATCCTCGCGCAACCGGAACGCTTCCGCCGCTTCTGTCGCTAGTGTGTCCAGTCCAGCAATCGCCTCGTCCACACCGGACTTGTTCGCAATTGCGTCTTGCAACGTCTTGAGCGCTGCATCCATCTGGTCTACATAGCGGATTTGCGCCTCATCGAAAGCATACAGCTTTTCCATCTCCTCAGCACCGATTTTGACCTGCTCAAACGGCCCCGAATAACCGGGCGCAGCGGTTGCTACACGATCATGATAAAGCTGAATCTTGGATTTCACGCTGGAAGTCTTGCTCATATAGCGCAACCCACCATCCATATCCAGAATCTTCTTTTCCATATCCACCAGTTGGCGAATCCGTTTCGCAATCTCCGCTGCCACATAATCCCGCAAGATTCGGTCAGCTGTACGGCGGGCTTTC